>JBDUAX010000334.1:0-5154 GCA_040004455.1 Gemmatimonadaceae bacterium | reverse complement strand
GCACGGTCAGCATGAGATCGATTTTCGCTATGCGGATGCGTTGAGAACGGCCGACAACATCGCGACCTTCCGATTCGTGGTGAAACAGGTTGCGCGGCAATTTGGCTTGCAGGCATCGTTCATGCCCAAACCAGTATTTGGGCAGAACGGCAGCGGCATGCACACGCATCAATCGTTGTTTCGCCATGGGCAGAATGCGTTCTGGGATCCGCAGCGCGAATGGGGACTGTCGAAAACGGCGTTGCACTACATTGGCGGATTGCTCAAGCACGCGCGGGCGATGTGTGCGGTGACGAATCCGTTGGTGAATTCCTACAAGCGATTGGTGCCGGGGTTTGAGGCGCCGGTCAATGTTGCGTGGAGCATGCGGAACAGATCGCCGATGATTCGTGTGCCGGAGCGTAGAGGTGCGGGAACGCGATTGGAGTTGCGGACGCCGGATCCGAGTGCGAATCCGTATTTGGCGTTGACGGTAATGTTGGCGGCGGGGATGGACGGGTTGGCGACGGAAGCGGATTGGCGTGAGCCGATTAATACGAACATTTGGGAGATGTCATTTCGCGAGCGGCGGAGGCTCAGGGTTGATGATTTGCCGCATGATTTGAATGAGGCGTGTGATGAGTTGGAGAAGGATGAGGTGTTAACGGCAGCGCTGGGCGAACATGTGGTGCAGCATTTTCTGGTGGCGAAGAGGGCGGAGTGGCGTGAGTACAGTGCGCAGGTGAGTGCGTGGGAGTTGGAGAGGTATCTCGGCAGGTATTAGGCTCCGCGTTTGAGGGCGGAGAGGACGACGGAGTTGTTTGCGCACGGAGACGTGGAGAACGGCAGAGTGTTGGCGCGCCGAGACGCGGAGGCGCAGAGAACTGCGAATTATTGCGGCGGGTTGGCGGTGGATTTGTGTTTATTTCGAGTGCTACGGCGGCGAGGATTGCGCCTGATTGATGCCGTGGAGGAGGTCTCGGCCGATGAGGAAATAGGAAATCGCACTGAGCGTCGGATACAACAGAAATACGGTCATGCTGACGCGCAGGACACGATTGAACGCTGGTGCGTTTGCGTAAACGGGGGAGTGGAGGAACCAGTACAGGCTGAAGGCGCTGCCCAGAAGACTGACTACAACGCCGATTTGAAAGAGCCGCGCGATGACGCAAAGTCGCGTTGATGGATCGCGAGCGGCGGGTGAAGAGTGAGAAGGGCATTATTGGGACCTGTGCAGATGGCGCTGTCATTTCTTCCCGATGTTGCGGAGCACGAGGTAAATCAGTTTGCTGGCCGCCTCGTCATTCGGGAAATGGCCCCGCGTTTTGATGATCTTCCGAATTTACGTGGGATGGCTTGCCTTGCTGTCGTGCACGCATCACACCCACCATTCCGCATGCAACAATACCCCGATCACTCCGACCTCTTCGACACACGCGCCGCTGCCGGCGTCGCGATTTTCGTGCTCCTGATTCACATCATTGCGAACATCATCACGCCGTACGAATTGCATCGCGACGAATTCCTGTACCTGGCGATGGGGGAACACTTGCGACTGTGGCGGATGGATTTTCCACCCTTCATTGCTATTGTCGGACGTATTTCGCACGCGTTGTTCAACGCGTCGATTCCGGGATTGCGCTTGGCGCCGGCAATCTCGCACGCAGCACTCGTTTATTGCGCGGCGTGGGCGACGGCAGCATTTGGTGCCCGACGTTCAGCGCAAACTTTGACGGCGCTCGCAGTTGCGACGTCGCCTTTCTTTCTGCGTCCGGGTGCACTCTTTCAGCCGGTCACGTTTGATCAATTGTGGTGGACGCTCACGCTCGTTGCGCTCATCATGCGCATTCGCGACGACAATCCCAAACACTGGATTGGCATGGGCGTTTTTCTCGGGCTGGGGGCGCTCACAAAATTCAGTATTGCGTTTCTGGCGGTTGGAATCATTCTTGCCGTAATTCTCACGCCATTGCGTCGCGATATACTCACGCGCTGGCCGTGGTTGGCGCTCGCAATCGCGATCATCATTGGACATCCGAGCATAACCGGGCAAATCGCGCTGGGATGGCCTGTGCGACAGCAGATGGCAGACCTGCAATCATCGCAACTGACACACGTCAGCTATCTCCAATTTCTGACCGGCCAGCTACACGGCGGACCAATTTCTATCTTTGCGATTTTCGGGATGTTCTTCCTGATGCGATCACACGCCAATGCAGGAAAGGAAATCATCGCGCGCGCGCAACCGGTCATCAATGCCAAATCGACAAATGGAAATTTCAACGCAGTTGCCTGCGACTGGCGACCAATTGCAATCAGCACTATCACGCCGTTCGTTCTGCTGCTGATCATGCGCGGCAAGGCGTACTACATCGGGCCGATCTACCCAATTCTCATGGCGGCAGGGGCGGCCGCACTTAACCAATACAGCCACAAACTTTCACCGCAACGCCCCACGAAAGTTCTGGCAGTTGCTGCCGCTGCGGTTGCATTGTTTGGAATGCTGACCATTCCGTACGGCCTTCCGGTGCTCGCACCACCGGATATGCAGAGCTTTGAACGCGCGTTCGGCGGCAAAACCGGAACGACAACGAATACCGGCGAAGAAATCGCACTACCGCAGGATTACGCCGACATGTTGGGCTGGACGCGCCTTACGGAAACGGTTGCGCGCGTATGGCGAACCCTTCCTCCAACTGACACAGCCAACGCAATCATCATCGCCACAAACTACGGCCGCGCTGGTGCAATCGACCTACTCGGCCGTTCACGTGGATTGCCGCACGCAATTTCGCCCGTGGGGTCGTATTGGTTTTTTGGCCCAGGTGACAAAACCGGCTCGACAGCGGTTGTAGTTGGTGACAACCCCGAGCGATTGCACAGGTTTTACAGTGAAGTCACGGAGGTTGCACGAACCAATAATCCGTGGGGCGTTCCGGAAGAGCAGGCGGTGCCGATTTATGTGTGCCGCGGAGCAAAGAGGTCGATTGCGGAGGTGTGGCCGTCCTTCGCTGGTCAGAACTAAGGGTTCGCCGCAACCGAGCACATGCGTTACAAACGCCCGGCAGCAGTACAACTGCGAATGTGTGAGGCTAATTTGCTTTGCAGAATCGAGTGGGTGCAGTTCCTTTCTTCAGGCAGTGTCACGCCGAGTTAAACGCTGACTACTTCACTTGCACCGGCCGGGATGAACATTTCGATCGTGCGCGTTCGCGCATCGGAAGCGGCGCACCTGTCCGCATTCGCTTCGGAGTGCTTCGACAATACGTATGGGCCGTTGTGTCGAGCGGCCGACGTTGACGCCTACATTGCGCAATCACTATCGCCGTCGGCGCTGTTGCCAGTGTTGACCGATCCGACATCGTGGGTGTTCGCTGCAATTATCGATGACGTTTGGGTCGGATACGCGCATGTGCACCTCGCCTCACTACCGGCGGGGATGGTAAACACACACGAATCGGCGCCATCAATTACACCGATGGAAGTGAGCCGCTTTTACGTGTCTCGCAAATGGATTGGCAAAGGGGTGTCGCAGCAACTGCTGCGGACGATCATTACGCACGCGAAGTCGCACGGCGCAGAAACTTTGTGGTTGTCGGTCTGGCAGGAGAATGGGCGTGCCACCTCGTTTTATGCGAAGTCGGGTTTCTCAATAATTGGCACAAGCACTTTTCTCATGGGCGAAGACCTGCAGCACGACTATATCATGCAACGCGTGATTTCCAGGATGACGCAGGAAGAAGCTGAGCAACGAAATGCTGATCCAACTGAGTTTGCGCGAAGCAGCTCTGTTCGAAATGATTCTGGGCCCCGAGACGCGACGCACGACAATTACAAGCTGAATTAAGCGCGACACTTTTTCTGGAGAGAACTATGCGCACTTCCCGCATTGCGCTCGCGTTTTTGTTATCGGTTGGCAGCGTGTTTGCATCAACGACAAACGTCGTCGCACAGGGCGCGCCAGCGATGGTAATTCTCGTGCGCCACGCGGAGAAAGCAACGGTCGGCGGAAGCGATCCGTCAATCAGCGAAGCCGGGCAGGTTCGAGCGAAAGCTCTGGCCGCCGCCATTGCCGATGCACACGTAACGGCCATTATCACGACCACGTTCAAGCGTACGTTTGAGACGGCCGAACCGTTTGCAACCGCGCACGGAATCACGATTGAGAAGCTGGCGGTTAATGGAGACGTCGCCGCGGCCGTGCGCAAACATGCCGGTGAGGTGGTGCTCGTAGTGGGGCACAGCAACACCGTTCCCGCGATTGTGAACGCATTGGGTGGACCAAAGCTTCCCGACATCTGCGACGCTTCGTACGCAACGATGTTTATGTTGGTGCCTTCGAAAGACGGCAAATCGGCGCAGGTTGTTAAATCCAAATACGGACCGGCCGACCCCGACGGCGCTGAGACTTGTTCAACGCCAATGCGCTGACGAACGTGCTCGACGAAAGCCATTCAAAGAGTTAAACGTTTTCGAATCATTTTTCCAAAGTTGCCACAGGTTGATCCGGTAAATGACTTCGATTCAAAGCTCGCGGAAGCATGGGGATCCACTGAGACGCTGCTGTTGCGCTGGCCGTCGACGATTCTCGCGGCGAAACACGTAACCAAACGTCCCTGGTAGCCACGCGACTTTGCTCACAATGCAATAGCGCAAAAACCAACACGCCTGGTGGTAGCGCCCGCGCCACCTCGCGCTACTTTGGACCGATGCACATTTCCATCGGCATACTCACCGTTTCCGACCGCGCGAGCGCGGGTGTGTACGAGGACAAGTCGGGCGCGGCCATTCGCGATGTGCTAACGCGCTGGGTCGCATCGGAATGGAAGGCGGAATATCGGTTGGTGCCGGATGAGCAACCGCAAATTGAGGCGGCGCTCCGTGAAATGGCCGATGTGTTGAACTGCTCCCTGATTGTCACCACCGGTGGAACCGGGCCGAGTCCGCGGGATGTGACGCCCGAGGCAACGATGAACGTGTGTGAGCGCGTGCTTCCCGGTTTTGGTGAGCAGATGCGCGCCGTCTCGGTGAAGACTGTGCCGACCGCCATTCTCTCGCGACAAATGGCGGGCACGCGCGGCAAGTCGCTCATTATCAACTTGCCCGGAAAGCCCGCCGCAATTGAGGAGTGCCTCGGCGCGGTGTTTGCTGCCATCCCATATTGTGTGGAGCTGA
>JBDUAX010000333.1:0-5156 GCA_040004455.1 Gemmatimonadaceae bacterium | reverse complement strand
CTCGTTCAACAACCGGATCGGCGATAGCAACGAGTTCACACCGATTGTCGCGAACATATCCGGGCAAATGCGCAAACTTCGCCCACGCGCCTGCGCCCAGCACGCCAACACGAACTTTCTTTGAGGTGGTCATGTAGTGCTCTCCGAAAAACTGAAACCGGCAGGCGAGGATAACTGATTTTCGGATACGTTGTTCATGCGACGCTCAATGAATGACAGCACGTGTGTCACCAGGCAGCATCAGTTGCCGATGCGCCCAGATTGGCGCAATGCCCTCGGTCATGAAGCGCTCGTGAAATGCTCGCAAATTGAACGCCTTGCCGTCGCGCATTTCAACATCCTTGCGCAACGTCAGTATGCCCATTTTGCCGAGGAAGTAGCCGCCGTACGTTGGGTCATAGGCTGCGCGTTCTGCTTCACGTTTGGCAGCGGGCGTGGCAACGTACGCTTCCTTTTCGAAACACTGTTGCGCCTGATCGAGCGTCCACTGATGACTGTGCACCTTTATTCCAGACAGCAGGCGGCAAACGCGCGTGAGTGCATCGCTCAATTGTGCGAGTTGATATTGTGGGTCGCCATTTGCGTATCCCTGATCGACCACTAATTGCTCGGCGTAGTGCGCCCAACCATCCTGCCCCGATGATGGCTGCGGAAACGGATTCAAACCAATCCAGATGCGCCGAATTTTTCCCGGCGTTTTCCGCATGTAGATGGAGTGCAGCCAATGCCCCGGCATTGCTTCATGCGCGGAAGTGTTGAGGAGCCCCGCGTAACTGAAACGTTCGAGCCACGCTTCCGCTTGCGCATCCGTCATGTCCGCGGTCGCATCGGTGATGTAATAGATGCTTTTGACCGGCGTTCTCTCAAGCGGTGGTGATGCGTGCATTGATGCGAACCCCAAATCGAACACCGGCGCGGGTTGCACAACAACGCGTTCGTTTGCGGGAACCATTGCGAGTCCCTTGGTGCGCACAAACGCCGTGAGGGAGTCGACCGTGCGCTGTGCGGCCGCGACGACGTCACCGCGTTTCGGATGAGTCTTGCGAACCGTTAGCCACACATCGATTGGTTTTTTGTCTTTCGAAATGCGCGCAGCCGCGACGGCAAATGCGTTTTGCTGAGCAGCCAGCTCGCGTTCGCCGAGTTTGACCATGGCATCGAGTGGGATATCGATGAGCTCTTCATCGCGGTAGCGACGGGCCACCGCCTCGGCACCGATTGTGAAATCGCCGGTGGCCTTCGGAACGACATCATGTTCGAGAAACGTTGCGTACGCATCGATAATCGGTTTAACCGCCGCAATCGCTCGCGACAACGAATCCATGAGTGCTGTTCCTTTCAGCGATACAAATGCCAGTGGCAAATCGTTCGCAATCATCGCGGACGCGCCTTTCATCATCACCACACCGCGTTCCGCAAACAATTTTGGCGGGTTGACGATGTTCGTTCGTGCCGCAGCAATGAAGACAGGCACGGCGTTGAGTTTCGTGATGACGTGACGCAGGCGTTCGGCCGCGGGTGCGCTCTCCATTGTCATGAGATTGTGTACGCCGTCAGAAAGCGCCGAACCATAAATCATGGGGTTGCGCTTCCAGTTCTGCAGCGTTTCCTGCTCCAGCAGCCAACCGTCGATGACGCCGTCGAGTATGCGTTGGTCGACGCGTTCATCGGGGGTGAGGGAGGCCGTGTTGAATGCGCGGAGGCCCGTTCGCGTCGATTTCAGTTCGCTGATTTCGCGCGCGATTGCTGCTGCGGAAAAGTCGTCGAGCGTGCCGTCGAAGTCGTGGATGCCGTTGCCGGCGGCGATTGATGGATGACGTCGCGCAAAGTCGTGAAGATATTCGTCAACGAACCCGGCGAATGTTGGCGCGCGCGACGATTCGTCGACGCGGGGAGCCGCGGGAGCCGCCAGGGCAACTGGCAACGCGATAAGTGCGAGCGTGGCTTGACGAAGGCGCACGCGGAGGGGGAGCGGGAGACGAGAACGCATTCCGCAAAGTGTGGCGGGAGCGTGGTTCCGGCAACATGTAAACGCGACGTTTTATGGCCCGGGAGAGAACTCACCGCGTGAGTCGTCGCGACGACGCTAGCTATCCTCCTACGGCGCCCTAGCCGCGGCTACAACCCGTCGCGAGTTGAAGGGCGAACTCACAAGTGCCCCCGCGCAAACTCAATTCCTATTGGCAACACGCCACACGCCGCCAACACACAACCAGCAGAACGGTCATGGAAACTGTTCGCACTCCCGCTGGCAATTGCTCGTAATTCAATTCGTAGTGCGACTGCAACGAGTCACGCTTCTGCAACTCAATGCGAATGCAGCTGTCATTCGGCACCAAACTGTTCGCGAGATACGCGGCAAATTGTTTTCGATGCCGATTCTCGAACACCAAACCGCCGGTCCGTTCCACTACTCGGCACATTCGCGACGTCAGTCGATGCGATGCTGATTGCGACCATCACAAGCAACCGTTGATTGGAGCCAGACCCCAACATCGAAATACCGTAGCTGTACTCCAAAATCCTACACACATCGCGCCACGCTCCGACAGACACGTTCCGCCGTCACCCCTAATCTCCTCTCCTCACCCCCGAAAGGAGATTTGCAGTGGCAGTTGGTCTGGACATGAGCTTCGCCTCCACCTGGCGCTCGGACGCGCGCGCCGGACTCGTCGTGTTTCTAGTCGCACTGCCGCTCTGCCTGGGCGTCGCACTCGCGTCGGGTGCGCCGCTCATGTCCGGAGTCATCACTGGCGTCGTTGGTGGGCTAATCGTTTCTCGCTTAAGTGGCTCACAACTCATGGTGAGCGGCCCCGCTGCCGGACTCACCGCCATCGTCGCCACGGCCATCATATCACTCGGCTCATTCCCAGCGTTCGCGCTGGCAGTAGTGATTGCCGGCGTGTTGCAACTCATACTGTGGCGCATTCGCGCCGGTGTCATCGCGTACTTCTTCCCTTCATCGGTCATCAAGGGAATGCTCGCAGCAATCGGCATCACGCTGATACTCAAGCAGCTGCCGTACGCGCTTGGCGCAGTCGTTCCACTGGGCGATTCCGAAGGCGCACCAGCCGGTACGCTTTCATTCATCGCAGCAGCGGCGCAGAACATGAACCTTGCAGCAGTTGCAATTGCTGCGCTTGGAATTGGCGCGCTCGTGTTGTGGAGTCGTCCAGCATTTCGTTCGGTACAATTGATGCTCCCAGCACCCCTGGTCGTCGTGATCATCGGTGTCGTGATGTCAGTTGCTCTTGCAAAATTTGCTCCGTCTCTCGCACTCCCCGCAGGCGCACTTGTATCGCTACCGATCGATGACGTGCGCGGAATGTTCGTACTTCCCGATTGGTCGCAGATAGCCAACCCGCGGGTGTTCGAAGTCGCCGTAACGCTGGCGTTGGTTGCAAACCTCGAAACGCTGTTGAGCCTCGAAGCAACTGACAAACTCGATCCGTTCAAGCGCCGTTCATCGGCCGACAGAGAATTGATGGCGCAAGGCGTTGGGAACACTATCGCTGGCCTGATTGGCGGTTTGCCAATGACGGGCGTGATTGTACGAAGTGCGGCGAATGTTGACGCCGGCGGAAAAACCTGGCGGGCGTCGTTGTTTCACGGGGTGTTTCTCACGATTGCAGTGCTCGCACTCGCACGCGTGCTGAATTTCATCCCGCTGGCGGCGCTCGCCGCCATTCTGTTGCACACGGGTTACAAACTCGCGAAGCCAAGTGCGATGCTTGCAACAGTGCGCATGGGCAAGCACTACTACGTGCCGTTCTTTGCCACGATCGTTGCGATTTTGCTTACGGATTTGCTCAAGGGAATAGCTGTTGGACTCGCGATCGGTTCGTTTTTTGTGCTGCTCGAGAATTATGCGAACGCGTATTTCGCCAGACGTGAAGAGTCGGACGATCATCACCGCGTGAAGTTGTATCTCGCCGAAGAAGTTTCTTTCCTGAACAAAGCCAGCATCGCGAAAGCGTTGGACGAATTGCCGGAAGGATGCGAGGCAACCGTTGATGGCAATCGCAGCCGCTATATCGATCCGGACGTTGTCGAACTGCTGCACGACTTCCGCGCGCGAGCCTCACTGAAAAACGTCACGCTCCGCCTGGTCGGAATTCCTGAACCATCACTCACGTTCGCGCATTAGTAGAGGATCACTGCCATGAATACACTTCAGTTGCTCGATCAAAATCGTGAATGGGTTGCAGAGCGCACCCGCTTCGACCCCGACTACTTCAAGCGTCAGGCGGCGAAGCATCAACCGCACTCCCTGTTCATCGGCTGCTCCGATGCGCGCGTTCCCTCTGAAGAAATCACCGGAACTGACGTTGGCGAACTGTTCGTTCACCGCAACATTGCCAATCAGGTCGTCGCAACCGACAACAATCTCATGGCCGTCGTTCAGTATGCGGTGGAAGTCCTCGAGGTACGCGACATTATCGTGTGCGGACACGAGGAGTGCGGTGGCGTAAAGGCGTCATTGGGCACCAACGCTCCGTCGCACGTGGATGGGTGGCTGGCGCACGTGCGCAACGTCGCGCGCCTGCATGAGGCCGAGTTGGATCGCATTGCGGACACCGCCACGCGATGTCTGCGCCTGGTTGAATTGAACGTTCGCGAACAAGTGCGCAATTTGAGCAAGCTGACGTTCATCGCCGGAGAACTGCTGGCGCGCAACCCCATCCGATTGCATGGTTGGGTTTACGGAATCTCCAACGGCTTGCTGCGCGACTTGCACGTAGATTTAGCCGCCGACGGACCCCGCGGACATCAACTCGAACGAAGGAAAGCCGGATGAAAGGTGGATTCGTAGCAATGGTTCGCCGATTTCTGGCAACACCATTGCTCATGAAGTTGGTTTTCGCCGATTTGTTCATCAACATCACAGCGTTGGTTGCTGTGCAACGCGCGCCTTACGAGCAGAGCACTGAAATTCTCGCAGGCGCGTTTGTATTTACCCTCGTTTTGAATGGCTTGCTGGTGTATTGGGCATTGCTTCCGCTGCAAATGCTTGAACAGACGGCGCGTCAGGTGTCGCAAGGCGATCTGGGAGCACGCTTCGAGGCACCCGCCATCAGTGATCGCAACATTGCGCGCATCGGTGCGACGTTCAACGATTTGCTCGATAGTCTCACGGCCGACCGCGCGCGCGTCCG
>JBDUAX010000709.1:0-1558 GCA_040004455.1 Gemmatimonadaceae bacterium | reverse complement strand
GAATCACCAACCATCAACACGGGGCTGCCATTTTCGTAGCGAAGGCCAGTGATGCGCCCCGTTGTGTACGTCTTGACGTCGACTGGGGCTTTGTCTGCCACCGCAACCTGGAACTTGTAGGTGTATTGGCCACCCTTAAGCGGTGGATCGAATTGAAAGTTGTCGAGGTTGATGTTCTGCATTCCCGCTTTGACATCCTTCACCTGACCACGCGCGACTTCGTTGCCACTGGAGTCGGACACGACGATGCTGCCCACTCCCTTGAGTGTACCTGCATCGACTGTGATGCTGCCGCTGCCATCGCGTTCGACATACACCGTGTTGCCATTCGTGACGCCAATTTTTCCGACCGTTGATACGGCCATTTGTCCTTGAATAAGTGATGCAAGCGTATCGCCCTGATCGACCTGAGCTTTCTGCAATGCATCAAGGGCGTCAACAACTTTCGTTTGCGTGTCGGCTTGCGCTGTAATCGACTTGTTGATTGTCATCAGTTGTTCGACTGACGAGAATTGTGCGAGCTGCGCGGCCATGTCTTTGCCGTCCATCGGATTGAGCGGATCCTGATTCTTGAGCTGCGCGACGAGCAGCTTCATGAAATCATCCTTCCCCATCGCGTCGGTGAGCGGTGTTGAAGTGCGGGGCGCGCTCGGTGCGGCCGGTCCGGTCGGATCAGCTGCTTTCGTCGGGTCCGTTGACGAATCCGCAGACGTTGTGTCGAACAATGGATTGTAGGTGTAGCTGCTCACGGCACTGATCATTGCTTCTCCTGGTATTGCGGGTGTTGGCGATCCTGCTGTCGGGCGTTGCGACGCTGTTCATCGCGCGCTGCCTGGCGATCTTCCCAATCACGCGCGGCAGACGACCGTTCGCGTTGTCCGTGCTGCGTGGCGCCATCGCCCGCATTTGAGTTTGCAGTTCCGCTCAAGCGCATTGCATCACGCTCGCCAGCGGACAACTGTTTCGCTCCTTCGGCAGCATCTGCCGGCCGAACATTGCCAGTGATACGAACGACGTCCGCTTCGAGTCCGCGACTCTCGAGGGCGCCTTGCAACTCGCCGATATGCGAGCGAAGACGTTGCGCACTGGCATCGTCGGTGCTGATGTGCGTACCAACGGCGTTGCCGCGAACGTCGACAGTGATTTGCTGTGCTTCACCATTCACGCCGTCAATTTCCAGTGTGATTTGCGAAAGCGGTTTTGCTGCATTTTGATCGCGAAGTGCGTCGATGTTTTGCACTCGCTGTGCACCATCAACTGTGGGCGCTTGCGTTTCGCCGGCTTCTTTGGGGCCGATAAATTTCGCGCTGGTGTTGCGCGACATGTCTCCGAACGCTGCGGCATTGTTGTCGTCCGAACGAGTGCCTTTCAAATCGCGCTCAGTATTCGCGGACTTTTCGTTTGCTCCGTCTGACAGCGACGACTTCGTGCTCGAGCTCTGCGAGTTCGTGGTAACTGAAGCGGTGATTGTGGTGCTTGCGACCGCCGACGAAACGCGCGTGTCGTTGGATTGTGTTGCCACATTTCCAATAGTCGCGACTTGTGCAACGGTCGCGAC
>JBDUAX010000332.1:0-5167 GCA_040004455.1 Gemmatimonadaceae bacterium | reverse complement strand
ATAGACAGGGCAGTGACCCGCAAGCGGGTCGTCCTTTCGGTAATAGGGAAAAGTCATCGCCCGGCTAAGGGCGCATCACAAAGACGCGTGGCGGGGCGAGCCGCAACCGTTACGCCACGGGAACGCCGCCCGCAAAAACTGGCAGCGTACCCAGCCGTCCGGCAACCTAACGGTTACTCGGCCTTGGTGATTTGTGAGCGAATGTACAGTCGGCGGCCCATACCCCGGCCAGACCCTCGAAGTTCAGCCCAGTTTGCCGCCGTTACGCAACTGGTCCAATTGCTTGCCCAGTTCGGTCGGGTCACCAGTGGGACGATCGCAAATGAAATTTCGACAAACGTACGCCGTGGCCTTCCCACCGATCGTGTCACGATCGCGAAGCAGCTCCGCCACTTCCCGGCCATCCGCCGGCCCCGAAACCAGCGCCAACGTGGGCAGATACCGACCGGCCACTTCCCGCGCCAACTCGCGGTATTCGGCCGTCTCGGAGTCGCCCACTATCACAACCGCGACGGCCCCGAACAACGCCAGGTCGGCCACTCCTAATAGATGGCCAAAACCCTGAGGCCATCGCGCCATTGGCTCCATCTGCGCGGCCAGTTGGCTCACGACTTCCGTCGTCCGTGCGGAGTTTCCGTCGATTTCAGAAAGTCGGAGCATCAACTCAACCGCGAGCGACGGACCGGCCGGAACCGCGTTGTCGAACAAATCGCGCGGCCGCGTGATGAGTGCTTCGGCGTCATCCGCCGTGTCATACCATGCGCCGGTTTCCACATCGCGAAAATGCGCGTGCATTTTGTTGGCAATGGTGCGCGCTTCGTGCAACCAATGCGCCAGTCCCGTTGATTCGTGCAGCGCGATGAACGCGAGCGCTACGGCTGCGTGATCTTCAAGGAAACCTGGCACCTTGGTAACGCCGTCCATGTGTACACGCATCACACGGCCATCGCGCGTCATCGTTGTGCGCAAAAACTCGCCAGCGCGAATTGCCGCTTGCAACCAATCACTGCGATGAAATATTCGCGCTGCCTCGGCGAGTGCGCGTGTCATGAGTCCGTTCCAGCCAGCGAGAATTTTGTCGTCGCGCCCGGGCCATTCGCGCCTGGCCCGCACATCGTACAGAATCTTCACCGATCGACTGACGGCGTCGCGTACGTCGCTTTCACTGCGATTCATTCGCTTCGCGGCCGTCGACAATTCGGTCGGCACGTGTAGAATGGATTTTCCCTCAAAGTTGGCGCCGAGTGTAACACCCCACACGTCACGGGCAATGGGCGCATCATTGCCAAGAAGCGCATCGAGTTCCGCCGACGTCCAAACATAAAAAACACCTTCGTGCCCTTCGCTGTCGGCATCGAGCGACGCGTAAAAGGCGCCGTCCGGCGAAGTCATTTCCCGCGACAACCACGTAACTGTTTCGCTCACAATGCGCGCCACTTCATCATCCCGTGTTACCTGCCAGAGATGCACGCCCAATCGCGTCAACAATGCGTTGTCGTACAACATCTTCTCGAAGTGGGGCACCAGCCATTCGGCGTCCACACTATAGCGATGAAAGCCGCCCCCAACCTGGTCGTAGATTCCGCCGCGCGCCATTGCGATGAACGAGCGATGCGCCAATTCTCGCGCGGTGGCGTTGCCGCTCCGCGCATACCACCGCAAGCAAAAATCGAGTGACATTGCCTGCGGAAACTTCGGTGCGCCGCCGAAGCCGCCGAGTATTGGGTCGTGTTGCTTGGCGAGTGTGGCAAAGGCGCGTTCCAGAATTTCCGGCGACAGCGCTCCAGTCGCCACTGATGCAGCATTGACCTCGGCGTATTGCTCGCGCATCGACGCCGCCGTGCGATCGACTGTCGCGCGCTTGGTTGTCCACGCATCACTCAATGTCTGCAAGATACGCCTGAACGACGGCATACCCCGGCGATCATCGGGGGGAAAATACGTGCCTCCCCAAAACGGCTCGCCCGCTGGTGTAAGCGCGACCGTCATTGGCCAGCCACCCTGGCCGGTCATTGCTTGAACCGCCTGCATGTAAATCGAATCGACGTCGGGCCGCTCCTCGCGATCCACTTTTATATTTACGAACAGCTCGTTCATCATGGCCGCAGTGTCGGCATCTTCGAACGATTCGTGCGCCATTACGTGACACCAATGGCACGCGGCATAGCCAACGCTTAACAACACCGGTTTGTCTTCACTCTTGGCTCGCGCAAATGCTTCACTGCCCCACGGATACCAATCCACGGGGTTGTCGGCGTGCTGACGAAGATACGGGCTGCTTTCAGTGGCCAATCGGTTGGACATGATGCATCTGCGCTGAAAATGAGTGCTGTGTGGATCGCTGGTGCGTTTGCTGTACGAACACTAATTGCTTCGCGCGTACCGCTGCTCCCCGACGAAACGTATTACTGGGATTGGACTCGACATCTGCAGGCCGGCTACTTCGATCATCCCCCCGGCATTGCGCTCCTTATTCGCGGCGGCACTGCACTTTTCGGCAACAACCGCTTGGGAATTCGTGCCGGGCCCGCGTTGTGCGCGCTGGTGATGCACGTTTCGTTGACCGTGCTCGCAGTGCGCCTGGGAAATGCGCGCGATGGTGTGCGTGCGGCGATGATCATGACGCTGTTGCCGCTGGCCACTCTTGGTCTGGTGCTTGCGACACCGGACGCTCCGCTGCTGGCGAGTGCTTCGGTTGCTTTGTTGTGTCTGGAGCGCGCGTTGAATGCTCCGGTGAAGTCGCGCGCGTCGCTCTGTTGGTGGTTGCTCACCGGCGTAGCGCTAGGCATTGCGTTCGTCAGCAAGTATGCCGCGGTGTTGCTGCCCGGTGCGTTGGTTGCGGCGTGCATTGTGTACGCACCGTTGCGCGTGCGACTGCGCGAACCGGGGCCATGGTTGGCGTCGATTATTGCGCTGGTCTGTTTTGCGCCGGTTGTACGGTGGAATGCCAACAACGATTGGATTTCATTTCGTTTCCAGTTGAATCACGGGCTCAGTTCGGCCGCGCGCGGCAATCCGATCAATCGCGAACTTGAAATGATTGGCGGGCAGCTTGGTCTCGCAACACCAATCCTTGCAGTGTTGATGATTGTTGCGGTGACGTACGCAATTCTGCGTGCATGGCGTAATCGATTGGAAGTTCCGAACAACTCTGCGCAAGCAAAACGTTTTGCATTCGCCGCAATAGCAACAACCATCACAGCGTTTTTTGCATTCAGTGCCTGGCGACATTCGGTGGAAGCGAACTGGCCGGCGTTAGCGTATCCCGCTGCCATCGTGCTGCTGGCTACGAATGCTGATCGCTGGTCGCGCCAGCGCTGGTGGAAAGGAGGTACTTGGTTCGCGATTGTGGTGCTGCTCCTGGCAATCGTCCAGGTGTGGTCGCCGGTATTCCCAATTGCTCCACCCAAAGATCCAATTGCCCGAGCGTACGGATGGGATAAGTTGGCCGGTGCCGTCGATGAGCAGCGTTACGGCCCGTTTCTCGATTCAACCAACACTCGCTGGGCTGCCGCCGACCGCTATCAGGATGCTTCGGAACTGGCGTTTCATTTGCACGATCAGCCGCAGGTCTTTTCGCTGAATCTCAATAGTCGATCGAACCAATACGATTTGTGGGAGGGCCCCGCGGACAAAATCGGAAGTAACGATGGCCTTGTTCTCGTGTTGGACGCTTCGGCGCAAGGCGATTCGCTGGCGGCGTTAATCGGCGGCCTGTTTGCGCAATCTCAAAGAGGGCCAGTCGTACAAATGATGCGACAGGCCGGCGTGATTGGGGAGCGGCGAATTTGGCTCTATCGTAACCTCAAAAACGTTGCGGCGGCCAAGGAAGTATTGCATGCGCCTGCATCGCGCCGTTGATTCCGTTATCGCTGTATTTACCAATACCCAACCGACCGTGACTGCTCCGACTATTCCAACCGACCTCGCAGCCTGGTGCACCGCCAACGATGCGCGCAGTGAGAAAGAACTGTTTGATTTTCTGCGCATACCAAGCGTCAGCGCGCGGTCGGAACACAACGGCGATTGTTTGAAGGCCGCAAAGTTTGTGCACGACGCCCTTACCAAAATTGGATTCGCTTCGGAAACTTTTCCGACCGCCGGACATCCAATTGTCGTTGGTGAATGGCGCAAAGCGGCAGCGGGGGCACCAACCTTGCTCATTTATGGTCACTACGATGTTCAGCCGGCCGAACCACTTGATTTGTGGACGTCGCCCCCGTTCGAACCAACAGTTCGCGACGGCCGCATTTACGCGCGCGGTTCGGTCGACGACAAAGGGCAACTGTATCTGCATATTAAAGCCCTCGAAGCGCACCTGGCCACACGCGGCACGTTGCCGGTAAACGTTATTGTGCTCGCCGAAGGGGAAGAAGAAGTCGGCAGCGAAAATCTTGAAGCATTTTTGGAGAAAGAAAAAGCACGCCTCAAATGCGACGCAGTTGTCATCTCCGATTCCACGATGTTTGCGCCGGGAATACCCAGCATTCTCTCGTCGTTGCGAGGCATGGCGTATTTGCAAATTGATGTGCAGGGCCCGGCCGGCGATTTGCACTCCGGCATGTACGGCGGCGCAATTGTAAACCCGGCAATGGCACTGGCACGCATTCTTGCAACGTTTCACGACGCCGACGGTCGCATTGCAATTCCAGGAATTTACGACGACGTAAAACTATTTCCCGACAACGTGCGCGCACAAATGCGCACGCTTCCATTCGACGATCACAAGCTGATGGAAGAAGTTGGAGCCTCCGCGCTCGGCGGTGAGCCAGGGTTCACAACTCTCGAGCGCTTGTGGACGCGTCCAACGTGTGAAGTGAACGGGATGCTTAGTGGTTACACGGGTGAAGGCGCGAAGACCGTGTTGCCCGCAATTGCCATGGCGAAAGTAAGCTTTCGTCTTGTGCCCGATCAACATCCCGACAAAATCGCAAAACTTGTATCCGATCACGTTGCACGCGTGCAGCCAGCGGGCGTGTCGGTGAAAGTCACTGCATTGCACGGCGGCAAACCGTGGCGCGCCGATCTCAAGGGGCCAATCATCGACGCGGGACGTCGCGCATTGCAAGCCGCGTTCGGTCGCGAGCCCGTAATAACTGGCGAAGGCGGATCGATTCCAGTTGTTGGTGATTTCGAACGCGTACTCGGCGCGCCGGTTTTACTGATG
>JBDUAX010000331.1:0-5175 GCA_040004455.1 Gemmatimonadaceae bacterium | reverse complement strand
GAAACTCGATCGGTGCTGTGAAAGACTGCGAGAAAATCGGGAAGGAGGTTGATGATCATCAACGCCCTGGGCGCGAGGAGGCGGCGCGGATTTGCTCGCCGATCAAGTAGGAAACGGTGTGGTCAACCACATGGCTATTCAAGTGGCCCAAGATATGTCGGTCAACGGTGAGTCACAAGGAGTTGTTCACAATGACTGGAATTCATGTCGGCGCGCGAAGTGCCGACACTCATTGATTGAGAAATTCCACGTACCGGTTCATCATGACAACTCTCGACCTCATCGAACTCGCCTGTCCAATCTGTACGAGCGCCTTTCGTTCGCAGACGGTTGTTCAGACAAATGCTTTTGGCGGTAAGCGTACCGATTTTCATGAACGTGCAGCCGGTATGCAACCACTACCCTATTTCGTGCACTTGTGCACGACGTGTGGTTTCGCTGGCGTTGAGCGCGATTTTCGGGAAGAGATTCAATTAGCGGAAGAGTTGCGCGAGCGAGTCATGTTCGAATTGGCGCCGGTAATGGCGCGCGAGACGGCAACGGGCTCGCTCAAATATGAACACGCAGCTCGCGTAGCCGGATGGCAAGGCGCGGAGCCACGTTACCTGGCCGATCTGTTTCTGCGAGCGGCGTGGTGCTGTGTTGACGAGAATGACACGGAAGCCGAACGATTCTTCAGACGGCACGCGGCGTGGCGATTTACTGAAGCGTTAGCAGCGTATGACGGCGTGCCAAGGGAAGAACGTGCGGTGCTGACCTATCTCGTTGGTGAACTGTGGCGCCGCGTTGGCGATGAGGCGCTCGCCAACACGTGGTTTGAACGCGTACCGCTCGAAATCACCGATAACGACACGCAGGCGTGGGTGCTTGAAATGGCGGAGCAGCAGCGTGAGATGCCGAAGGAGTGGTTCGCTTAACCGCGCGAAAGGTCGTTGAGCGACTCGCGGTCTCCGCGCTAACGCGTACCGAACAATCGATCGCCGGCGTCACCAAGTCCGGGAAGAATGTAACCTTGTTCATTGAGTTCGCGGTCGAGTGATGCAGTCAGCACCGGAACGTCGGGATGCGCGCGGGCCAATCGTGCAACGCCTTCCGGCGCCGCGACAAGACAAAGAAAACGAATGCGCGTTGCGCCAGCGCGTTTGAGGGAGGCTACTGCCGCCGCAGCGCTGCCGCCCGTTGCGAGCATTGGGTCGAGCAGCAGGAAATCTCGTTCAGCTGCGTCGCCCGGCACCTTAAAGTAGTAATCGACGGGTTCCAACGTGTCGTGGTCGCGATACAGGCCAATGTGACCGACACGCGCCGACGGAATCAGGCGAAGAATGCCTTCAACCATGCCGAGCCCCGCTCGAAGAATTGGAACGAGGGTGAGTTTCTTGCCGCGCACTGTCCAGCCGCTGGTTGATTCGAGTGGCGTGTCGACGCTGGTTTGCTCGAGTGCGAGGTCGCGGGTCGCTTCGTATGCCATGAGCATCGCGATTTCATCAACCAATTCCTTGAACTGCTTCGTTGATGTCGTGCGATCACGCAGCAGTGTGAGCTTATGGCGCACAAGTGGATGATCAATGACCGACAGTGTAGGAAGACTGTCGTGGGTTGCCGAGTTGGCGGGCATTGTGCAAGGGAGTGGCTGAAGAAGCTGTTGATGCGAGTTCCGCGACGAGCGCTCCGTGATGTGCGTCAAGGGACGGCCGCGATGCTCAGGCCAAGCGAAAGTAGCCAGAAAACAAACGAGCGCGCTAGCTTGCCTGAGTGAATCGGGACGACAAGCGTGCGCTTGCTTTGCTTGAACAGTTTGGCTACACGGCGACGGCGTTTCAGACCTTGGCGCCGGGGATGCGTCATTGGTTTGACACTAATGATGATCATGACATTGGATTCGTCGGATTCATCGACACGGGTTCGGCGTGGGTCGTGGCCGGTGAACCGGTTGCGGCGCGCGGCGACGCAATTGCCGTGGCGGAGCGATTTGTGAAGCACGCACACGCGAACAGGAAACGGGTAGCGTTTTTTGCAACCGAAGGCGCGCTGGCATCGTCCCCACGTTTTCGCCGAGTGTTGATTGGGGAGCAGCCGACGTGGAATCCGCAGGACTGGTCGGCAGTGTTGTCGGCGAACAGATCAATGCGGGAGCAGCTGCGGCGTGCGCGTGCGAAAGGCGTGCGCACGAGAGAAATCGGTGTCGAGGAAATTGACACAGAGGGCGCCAACGGGAAAACGTCGCGCGAAATGTTGAATGGGATTGTGAGGAGATGGCTGGCAACGCGACCGATGACCTCAATGCACTTCTTGGTGGAGCTCGAACCGTTTGTGCATTTGGAATCACGGCGGTTATTCGTTGCCGAACGCAATGGTGTTGCCATTGCGTTTCTCTCGGCGGCACCGGTCGCTGCGAGAAATGGTTGGTTGTTCGAGCATTTGCTGCGTGATCCTGACGCGCCCAATGGCAGCACGGAATTGTTGGTCGATTGCGCGATGCGAACGCTGTCGGAACAGGGGGTGACGTGGGCGACGCTTGGCCTCGCGCCGCTCGCCGGCGAGGTGTCGGGGTGGTTGAGAATGACGCGAATAGTGGCGCGACCGTTTTTCAACTTTCGCGGTCTTGCTTCATTCAAAGGAAAGCTGCGTCCATCGAATTGGGAGCCAATTTATCTCGCGTATCCGCGCGAGCGCTCGAGTGTGTGGGCGATGCGTGATGGACTGCGCGCCTTTGCGGGCGGGTCTCTGTTGATATTTGGTGCGCGAACGGTGCTGCGTGGACCGAAGCCGTTGTTGCGGGCGCTGGAGTATTCGCTTATTCCGTGGACGATTGCGTTGGCGTTGTGGCCCGCGGAGCCTTGGTTTCCGAAATCACACATCAAGTGGGCCTGGGTGGCGTTTGACGTATTGTTGTGGAGTGCGTTGTATCGATTGCGGAAACACTGGACGCAGCGCGTGGCGATTGCGATTGCGACAATGGTTTCGATAGATGCGGTCGTCACGTTGGTGCAGGCGGTAACGTGGAACATCGCGCGCACGAGAACATTGTGGGAAGCGGCAATGGTCGTGGTGGCGTGTTCAGGGCCGGCGTTGGCGGCGGCAGTGTTGTGGGGCGCGGTGCGGCGGCGGGCGAGTATTTCGTGAGCTGTGCGACACCTCTAAATTCAGCCCATGCAACACATTTGCGTTTACTGCGCATCCAACCCCGGCGTGCGCCCCGCGTACGTTCAAGCAGCACGCGACCTTGGCGCATTGATCGCCGCGCGCGGTGCAACGGTGGTATACGGTGGCGGGCGCGTGGGTTTAATGGGAGCGTTGGCCGATGGGGCGTTGCAAGCAGGCGGCAAAGTGATTGGAGTGATGCCACACGCACTCGTTGAGCGGGAAGCCGCGCATCAATCGCTGACGGAATTGCACATTGTGAATTCAATGCATGACCGGAAAGCGATGTTGGCAACGTTAGCCGATGGATACATCGCGTTGCCGGGAGGAATTGGAACGCTGGAGGAATTGTTCGAGACCTGGACCTGGGCGCAGTTAGGTGTCCACAACAAGCCAATCGGGATGTTGAATGTGGCGAATTACTGGAATACGATGACGCAATTTTTTGAACAAATGGGTAACGAGGGTTTTCTGCGTTCACACACGCGCGAACTGGTGCTGATTGACGACAACGCGACGAATTTGCTGCAGCGGATGGAGGATCACGTGCCGCCCACCGTGACGCAGTGGGTGGCGTTGCCCGAAGCATAGATTGACATAGGGGTAGGGGGTATATATATTCCGGAGTGTTCCGGTCGTTATCACACCCGTCAATCGCTTTCTGGAGTACCCCATGCAACGCGTCACCCTGCAAATAAATGGCATGAGCTGCGGCCACTGCGTATCAGCAGTAAAGCAGGCGCTCAGTAAAGTTCCGGGAGTTGAAGTCGACAGCGTCGCAATTGGTCAGGCGGTGATTTCCTACGAGCCTGATCAGACCAAAAGCACCGACATTACCGACGCGTTGGCCGATGTTGGCTACGAAGCCTACGCGACACCGTGACCACGCGTGAATGGTTGGTGCTCGGCGCCGGCCTCGTCGTCATTGTCTGGCTGAATTGGTATTTCCTTTTTGCCGATCGTGGCAAGAGCAAGAACAAATCGAGCGATGCCAGCTAATGCGGTGGTGGTGCGCGATGATTTGCAATAATCGGTAACAAGATGACAACAACAAGTATGCCGACTGCGGAAGCAGGGCGCGCACAATCGAACGAGCAGATTCGCATTCCCGTAACAGGAATGACGTGTTCGGCGTGTCAGGCGCGTGTACAACGCGCGCTGCAACGCGAGCCCGGTGTGCTTGATGCGAGCGTAAACCTGATGATGCACAGTGCGGCCGTGACGTTCGATGCGAATGTGGCGTCGCCCGAAAAGCTCGTCGAAGTCATTCGCAAAACGGGTTACGGTGCCGAGCTCGCACCCCCCGAAGAAACGGTGCTTGAAGAACAGCGTTCGCGCGAACAGAGCGACGCGGATTCGTACGCAGTACTTAAGAAAAAGGCGATTGTCAGTGGAATCGTCGGCGCAATCGTGATGGCAATTTCCATGTCGTCATTGACGGGCGCGCCAATGTCAATGGGCGTTGCGCTGCCGAGTTACGGTGAGACTACGGTGCGCGTTGGGCTGCTCGTGATGTCGTTGTTCATCATGCTGTGGGCCGGACGCCACTTCTACACACACGCGTGGACCGCATTTCGCCATCATTCGGCGGACATGAACACGTTAGTTGCCGTCGGAACCGGCGCAGCATTCTTGTATTCGGTGGTTGCCACACTCGCCCCGAATATTTTTGTGAGTCAGGGCGTGCCGGCTGACGTGTACTACGAAGCGGTTATTGTCATTCTCGCGTTCGTGCTCACCGGAAACGTGTTTGAAGCGCGCGCGAAAACACAAACGACAAAAGCGTTGCAATCGTTAGTTCAGTTGCAGCCAAGAACGGCCCGCGTCGTTCGAGATGGCAACGAAATTGATATCGCCATTGATGATGTCCAAACGGGTGACGTGGTAGTCATTCGCCCTGGCGAGCGCGTCGCGGTCGATGGGGAAGTCGTAAGTGGCAGCAGCGCGGTCGATGAAGCAATGATCACCGGTGAAGCGATGCCGGTGATGAAAAACGCAGGTGATCGCGTGATTGGCGGTACAATCAATACAACC
>JBDUAX010000330.1:0-5208 GCA_040004455.1 Gemmatimonadaceae bacterium | reverse complement strand
AAACCGTTACCGGCGCCCGGTCGGCTTGATGCGCGTGCGTTCAACATCGGTACGAGCATTGAGACGTCGGTGAACACTTTGGCGAAAACGTTGCAGCGTGCGGCCAGCGCAACGTCACCAATCGATTACGTACCGGCGCGTGCGGGAGAATTGCTGCGCTCTGCGCTGAACACTGAAAAGGCGCGCAACATTCTGCAGTGGTCGCCGAAGTTTTCGTTGGAGGACGGGCTCACGAAAACGTTTGAGTTTTTTGCGGCGCGCCAGGCAGGGCAGAAGGCGTGATGCTCTACGCCCTGATCACTGCGGCCCAACTGAGCCAAACCAAAGAGACGGTACCCCTCACCGTGTTTGACATGGTGTTAAATGCGCATCCAGTTGTGCAGGGTGTGCTTATTTTGTTGGTTTTTTTATCGTTGTTGTCCTGGGGAATTATTTTCGCGAAATGGTCGGCGTTCAGAAAGAGCGAACGGGCCGGCGAAGAATTCTTTCGCGATTTCAAGCGTGCCGACGGCTTGAGCGAAGCGACAGTGTTTGCGAAGCGCTCTAAACCGAATCCTTACGTGGCCGTGTACGCGCGCGCAATTCAATTCATGAACGACACAACGCCTGCCATTTCGGGAACCGCCGACCGTTCAGCACGTCTGTCGGCTTCGCAGGTTGAAGCGTTGCGTCTCGTGCTCGATTCAGAGAGTGGCAGTGAACGCGAAAGGCTTGGCGCATACATTCCGTGGTTGGCGACCGTTGGTTCGGTGAGCCCGCTCATCGGATTGTTTGGCACCGTTGTTGGCGTCATTGAATCGTTCATCGGTCTCGCGCTCAAGGGCAGCGGAAATATCAATGCGGTGGCGCCTGGCATCGCCGAAGCGCTCATTGCGACGGCAACCGCACTCGCCGTTGCAATTCCCGCGGCATTTTCGTACAACATTTTTGCGGCTCGACTGAATCGGCTCGACAACAAGCTCGATGGTTTTGGTTCGGAGCTCGTCGCGCTGATGGTGCGCGAAGGTTTGATCTAACAGCGTATGCGAAGCCGTCGACGTCGCGAAGGATTAGCCGTAAATGGCGAGATCAATGTTGTCTCGCTCATCGACGTCATGATGCTACTGATGGTGATCTTCATGATTGCCGCGCCGATGATGCAATCGGGCATTGACGTCAAGTTGCCCGAGGCCGATGCGCCACCGATGGATTCAAAAAACGCCGTGACGATAACGGTGAAGCAGAACGGCAGCATTATGGTCGATCAAGTTGCAATGTCGGAAGTTGAGTTTCTTTCCAGCATCAAGGCATTCGCGACGAAGCAGGGAAAAGACGGCGTCAACTTGCAGGCTGATGGCGGTGTGGCATATCGGCACATCATTACGATTCTCGATGCATTGACCAGGAATGGAATCAAGGCCATCGGCATGCAAACCTCACCTATTCCTGAAGAAAGGAAGTGAGCGCGCCGCGCAACGTCGCCTATGCCTCCCCGGCGAATGTTGGAAGCCCACCGGCGGGTTCCCGATCGTTGCGCATGTCGCTCGTGTACTCGGCGTTACTGCATGTTGGTGCTGTCGCTGTCGCGGTTGTCATCGGCTTGCGCAAACTTCCCGAGCGTCCGCCCGCGTATCGCGTGGAGCTTATTGGCGCGGCGGGAATGAAAAAACAAATGGGTATTGTCGGCGAGCAAACGCCTGAAGCGTCAGCGGCGGCAAAAGCCGAGGCCCCAAAGGCCGCCGAACGTCCGCCAGAAGTTACGAAAGTCGCGGTGCCCAAAGCGAAAGCGAAACCGGTGCCGAAGCCCAAGCAAGCGACGCCAAATCCAACGAAATCAAAAGCCGCAACTCCGAAAACCGATGCAAGGGCCGCTGAAAAAACCACACCTCCAGTGGCTGGCAGTGGCAATAAAACGGGCAAGGGCACCGATGTCACAAATATGGTCTCCGACGGGATCGACTTCCCATATCCCGGGTACCTGAGCGGAATCGTACGCCAAATCAAGTTGAATTTTGAGGTGCCGAAAGCCGGAACGTTGCTCGTGGCGGAGGTGCACTTTTTAATTCACCGCGATGGAAGCGTTACAGATATTTCGGTAACAAAAAGCTCCGGTAGTCGCTCGTTCGATCGCGAAGCAACAGGCGCGGTTGAAGCGGCCGGAGCGTCGCGTGCATTCGGGGCTTTGCCCGCTGGGTTTCCCGATGACGTGCTCCCAGTGTACTTCACGTTCTCGCCTGAGAAACCCCCGGCCTGATGCCCGTAATCCAGTTGAACATCAATACCGCCAAAATCTCAGTGATGCGAGCAGTTGATGCGCGCTCGCGCAAATCGCAGCTCGTTCGTGTTTTAACATTGTCGACGTTGTTTGTCGCAGCGGCGTCCATTCCCGCGAATGTTCGCGCACAATCCGGGGTCGTGCTTGGCATGTGCTACGGTGGGGGCTGCGATTCCAAGCAACACATCATGGTCGATTCCGTGCGCGGCGCTGGCGGTGACAGCATACGCACTATCATCTCGCGGGATCTCGACAATAGCGACCGATTTGTTGTCATCAGTCCAGTGGGCACTCCTGGTTCTGCAGGCGGACCACTCAATTATCCGCTCTTCTTATCATTTGGCGTAAACGGAGTGATTGAAGCATCAGTACTGCCAAGTGGATGGCTGCACGTCGAGCTGCACGATGTAGGGTTGAAGCTGGTAAAGCAGAAGCAGGATTTCCCCTTGCCGGGACTTCCGGGCAATCGTGATTGGCGCCTGGCGCTGCATGGCGTGTCCGATAGCATAGAAGAATGGATCACGGGTCAACGTGGCATTGCGCAAACGCGCATTGCATTTGTTCGCGACGGGCGCGTGTGGACAGTCGACAGCGACGGTTGGGGCGCGAACCCAATTACGCCGCGCGGACTTTCGCCAAAGTGGACTCCGAATGGCCGCGCGATTGTTTACAACATTCTCGATGATAACGGTTCGCCGATAATGGTGACGGATATTGCAACGGGCGCGCAGAAAGCACTGACCTCGCTGCACGGTGCGCAGGACTATGCACCTTCAGTGACTCCAGACGGTCGTTCGGTTCTATTTGCGCGCAATACGCCCGATGGAACTGATCTATTCACCATGCCACTTCTGGGTGGAACGGCGCAGCGCCTAACCGCAGGTCGCGGTCGCGCCAGCGGTTCGCCCGCGCCGAGTCCAGACGGAAAGCGAATGGTATTCGCGTCGGATCGCTCCGGGCATCAAGAGGTCTACATCTCCGATATTGACGGCACCAACGTTGACCTGCTCACTACTGGCGGATTCGGCGAACGCGCCTGGCGCGATAGTCCGGATTGGTCTCCTGACGGACGCTTGGTTGCGTACCAGGGCGCCACTTCTGAACGCGGAGCATTTCAGATTTACACGATCAACGTGCGAGATCAGTTCGTCAAGCAAATTACGGGGGACGCGCGCAATGACGACCCATCTTGGGCACCAGATTCACGACATCTCGTTGTAACCTCAACACGTGGCGGCAATCCACAGTTGTGGATTGTTGATACGCAAGGTGGAAAAGCGCGCCAATTGACGCGCGGCTTGTCGAGCGCGCGCGGCTCGTCTTGGTCGCCGCGACTCACGGGTGCGCCGTAGTGCGAAATCGTCAATTAACCACACTGTTACGCGGTGCAATCCAGTATCTTTTTCATTCACAAACCCGCCCCCTCTCAATGGAGCGTCGCCTCATGCCCAGTCTGTCTCGTTTGTCGTTGTTGCTCGTTGCAGTCCCATTAGCGCTTGGTGCGTGTAAGAAAAAACCGCCGGTCGTTACGCCGAGCGCGCCAGTTGTCGCACAGCCACCCGCTCCGACACCGACGCGGACAGAGACGCCGCTACCTCCCGCTCCGGCACCAACGAATACGGGCATGGATGTCGCGACAATGCGTCGCCTCATGCTGGAAACTGTGTATTTTGAGTACGACTCCGATGTTATTCGCGCAGATGCGCAATCGTCGCTTGAAAAGCGCGTGCCGCTACTGTCAGCGAATCCACAAGTGAAGTTGCGCGTTGCCGGCAACTGTGACGATCGCGGTACCGACGAATACAACATTGCACTCGGACGTCGTCGCGCCGAAGCGGTCAAGAAGTTTTTGACTGATCGTGGCATCGATGGCTCGCGCATCGAAACGATTTCCTTTGGTCGCGAGCGTCCTGCTGTGCAGGGCGACAATGAAGATGCGTGGTCGAAAAACCGTCGTGATGAGTTTACCATCACAGCTGGTGGTGATATGTTGAAATCGCCGTCATGACACTCGGCTTGGCGCTCGCATCGCGTGTGGCGCGGTTGATTCCGTTGGCAGCGTTTGTCGCTGCCAGCGGATGTTTTGCAACACGCAACGATGTTCGCACGGTGCAGGCGGACATCGCATCAATGCGCACAGAGCTACTCAAAAACGACACTGAGCAGCGTGACGGGTTGACGAGAGCAATGCGCACGCTGCAGGCAGCAACCGATTCCATCACGGCGATGAGTGCGCGGATGTATTCGATTCAGGGCAACATCAGCGGTGGCCTGCGCGCGGTGAACGATCAGCTACTGGCAATTCAACAATTGCTGAATCAAAGCTCTCGCGAGATTGCGCGTTTCCGCGCCGAGGCCGAACAGCGCGCCAATCAAGCGGCAGTTTCAATGCAACCGCCGCCGGTTGCGACGGTAACTGGAACGGTCGACACAACGACGTCAGCGACCACTCCCGTGCAGCCGGTGCAGGGACCGCTTGAGCTGTATCAGTCGGGCATGTCAAACCTTGGGCGCGGAAGTACCGCTACTGCGCGCAGTTCATTTCAGGAAGTGATCGACAAATATCCAAATTCCGATAAAGCGCCGGCGGCCTCTCTGGGAATTGCATTGTCATGGGCGAAGGAGGGTAACGATCAGGCAGCGTTCACTTCCTACAGCGCCGTCATCACGAAGTATCCCGACGCCCCCGAAACCGCAAACGCCCTGTTCAAGAAAGCGCAGATGCTGATCGACCAGGGAAAGAAGCCGGATGCAAAGTTACTGCTGCAACAAATCACAACTCGCCCCGCCTTCAAGAACACCATTGAGTACCAACTCGCGGCCGACAAGCTCAAGTCGTGGACGCCCTGAGTTCACCCGCTTGTTGAACCGCGCAGTCTCGCAACCAGAATGACCGAATCGTCATCGCGACCGCAGGGCGAAATGCCCTTCCTCGACCACCTCGAGGAACTGCG
>JBDUAX010000035.1:0-17636 GCA_040004455.1 Gemmatimonadaceae bacterium | reverse complement strand
GCCAACGACAGCGCGCTCGGCGCCTACGCATCGATTGTGAATCGGGCGCGTTCCGATCGTGACGAGATTGTTCGCTTGGTGAGCTACTTGCCCGAGCCGGAGCGCGCACGCATTCCGGAAGTTGCGAACACGGCGAACACGTTGGTTGGAAAAATCGAAGCGATCGCAATTTCGATGACGCAAAATGAACGAAATACGGGGGTGCGTTCGTCCGCCGAAATCGACGCTGAAATTCAACAGCTCGAATCGGAAGCCAATCCCTTCGACACCGCACGAAGTGAAGCGCGTGTTCGTCGCCTCGCTCAATTGCGTCGCGAACGGCGTATGGTGATTGAGACGACCAGGAGCCGCGAACAAAACCGCGCACGTCTTGAGAGTTGCCGCCTTGCACTCGAAAATGTGCGTCTCGATATGGTACGGTTGCGCACGGGTAACAGCTCGGTACAGAGCGTGACTCTGATTGCCGAACAGGCAATGGCACTCGCGCGCGAAGTTGACATTGCTGTGTCGGCCGCCAACGAAGTGCGCGATTTGACGCGGGTTCGTTCGTCCTGATCGACCGGCCGCCAAACAGAACGTGCGCGAGCTGACGCCGTCCACTGGGCAGGCAGCCCACAACGCATCGGTTGATGCCATGGACGCGGCAGCACTTCGAGCGCGCGTGCAAAAGGCCGTTGCTGATGTGTACACGATTGAAAGCGAAGTTGGCCGTGGTGGAATGGCGGTGGTTTATGCAGCGCGCGATCTCAAGCTGCGTCGCACCGTGGCACTGAAAGTTCTTCCCCCCGATCTGGCGTTTCGCGCCGACGTGCGCACTCGTTTCGTGCGTGAAGCACAAACTGCCGCGAGTTTGAATCACCCGAACATTGTGCCGATTTACGCGGTCGATGAACGCGATGGCATGGTGTACTTCGCCATGTCACTCATCGTTGGTGAGACGTTGGCCACGCGGCTTATTCGCGAACCAAAACCACCACTGCAATTCGTCGAGAACGTATTGGTGCAGGTGGCCGATGCGCTGGCATATGCGCACGCCACCGGTGTTGTGCATCGCGACATCAAGCCCGACAACATTCTCATCGACAGTGAAACGTCGCGTGCCACAGTTACGGATTTCGGAATAGCGCGCGCGCTCGAAGGGGGCGCGCGACTGACACTGACCGGCATTGCCGTTGGCACACCGGCGTTTATGAGTCCGGAGCAGGCAACCGGCGATCGCGAAATCGATGGGCGTAGCGATGTGTACTCGCTGGGAATTGTTGGTTACCTCATGCTCGCTGGTCGTTTGCCATTTGAAGCAACATCGACGCCAGCAATGCTGGTGAAGCATGTCAGCGAGGCGCCGCATCCGTTGCGCGAGTATCGACCCGACGCGCCTGCTGGGCTGGTTGCGATTATTGAACGGTGCCTTGCGAAGAAACCTGAAGATCGCTGGCCGAATGCCGGCGCAATGCGTGACGCTGTAAAAAACACGGCAGTCGGCCAATCACCGTACGGCGGCGCCAGCTCACCAACAACAAACGTAGCGCCGTCGCCCAATGCTCAATGGGCACAGGGTACACGCGCGGCGGAAAGTCCACGCTGGCCATTGTCGCAACAAGCGTTGCCACCGGAGCCTCCCAATGCGCCGGCGGTACCGCGCACCGAAGAGGAATGGCGTGCACAGTACGCGTTAGGGAAACGCGCAGAAGATTGGTCGCCGAATTTTCCGCCGGTTCCTGTTGGCGGAAGCAAGCGTGAGTTCCGCGAATGGCGGCGCGAAGTGCGCGATAAACAACGCGAAGCGCAGGCTGTTTGGAAAGCACAAGCCCACGAGATGGCATTTACGGGCAAGATGAGTGGGAGTGGTGCAACGCGCTCTCCGTTGCCGGTTGAAGTACAAATTCATCGCTTCCGCGGCGAAGTAATGCGCAGCGCGGTTTTGCTGACTGGCCTTGCTGCAATCAATCTCGCAACGTCACGACATTTTCCGTGGGTAATATTTCCGGCGTTCGGCATTTCAATGGGATTGCTCTCGCGATACTCACGCCTTCGCGAACAAGGCATCAGCCTCGGCGAAATTCTCGCGGGCGAAGCGAACGAGAATAACAAATCGCTGGCACAAGGAGTTGATCCAAACTCATTAGCGGCACAACAGAAGCAAGCCGTAACCAACTGGCGGCGGCATGCTGCTCGTGCGGTTGCGTGGGCCGGTGTGTCTGGCGTGAGTTTGATGATTGGCATGACGTTTCGCGCTGATCCCATGATGATACCGTTGGTGGGGGCTGGAATCATGTCAGCCCTGAATATCACGCGCGCGCTGTTTCCAGATCGCTGGCGTTTGAAGCGCGTTGGTTTAACGATAGGTGACGCGCTCACTGGTGATTGGCAATCAAAAACACTGCTGCCCGTTACGGACCTGCGTCCGCGCGACGTTCGCATGCGCGAACGCGCCGAACAGCTGGTCGGTGCGTCGGTCATGGCATCGTCATTCGGCAAGACAGTGAGATCGGCGGTGGAGGATCACGCAACCATCAAGGAAACGTCGTCGAAACTGTCCGACGCGGACAAACTGCTCGTTCCGGATGTCGATCCAACGGCCGATGCATTGCTCGAACGCGTTTCGGCTATTGCCGGATCACTGGAACGACTGGAACGCGACATGCCGGGTGATGCGTTCAGCGACCTTGCTCAACGAATCGCATCAGTTGAGGGTGAGCCCGCTACTGCTCCAGACCGTGAGCGTCGCTTGTCGCTGCTCACGCGACAGCAGTCGTCCTTGCAGGATTTGGTGAATCGCAAGGAAACATTGCAGCGTCAACTGGAGAGCGCATCAATGGCGCTTCGCTCGTTGCGACTCGACATGGTCAAGCTGAACGCATTAGGCATGGGTGCGCTGGGTGATGTCACGCATGCCACTCAGGAGGCACGGGCATTGTCAAAAGACATCGGCCGCGCTATTGACGCGGCCGACGAAATCAGAAAGCTGTAGTCAGAATGCCGTTGCGAAATCTGCAATCAACAACGTTGCGCAGAGTGTTCTAGTTTCCTTCGTCAATTTCCTCTCGCAACGCGTTCAGCTCACCGACCAGCGTTCCGTGATTGTGTTTGGTGGCAGCATCAATACCCTTGGTGATTGCATCTCGCGCGTCATTCTCGCGACCACTCACGCGTAGTGCTTCGGCATAGCGCAACCAACCATTGCCTTCGTCTTCATGGACGTCGAGATATTGACGCAGCTCTTCGGCGGCTTCTTCAAATTTCAAAGCCTTGAGTAGCTCGTTAGCCAGGCCAAATCGAACGTTGGCGTTATCGGGCTGCTTGACGAGCATGTCGCGAAACGCGGCGATACGGTCGGTGGGCATTGGAAATCGGTATCGGTGCAAAGGTGGGCAACAGCAGCCAGGTGTTGGCGCTATTGGGTGAGTAATTCGCCAATAATTGTAGCGAGTCGGTCGGGTGCTTCTTCGGGGGCGACGTGTGCAACACCGGTTAAGCGATGCACCACCGCTTTCGACTCGGTTGCGACCTGCAAGGTGTGCAATACACGTTCGGCCCTCTGCGGTTGCAGAAACGGGTCATTCTCGCCAACGACCACGGAAACAGGAGAGAGAAGTGATGCGGGAGCCAGCGCCGACACGGTATCGGCTGACGACAATTTTAACGCACGCAACTGAGCGCACGCAGCGTCTCGACCTTCGCGATTTCGAAATGGTTTGAGGTAGAAGTCGACAGAGTGAGCACCAGCGCTGCGCTGAGCGTAGCCACGAACCAGCGCCGTGTGAAGCGCCGACGCAAGCCAATCTGGCGGGAGTCTCTTCCAGACCGGAACAAGTGCGGAAAGCCGTCTGAAAACACCGGGAATTCGGACTTCGCTGGCGTGCGCCGCCAGCATTGACGGATTCACCAATCCCAGCTGGGCGACTTTTTGGGGGCAGAGCTGTGCCACGCGGAGCGCCACCGCCGCGCCTAATCCGTGCCCAACCAGGCAAGCAGATGAAACGGACAGTTCATTAAGTAGTCCGAGCAATCGATCGGCGTGGCCGGCAACGGTCATCGGGCGATCTGCAGGGCGATCGCTCCGACCATGGCCCAACAAGTCGAGCACGAGCACCCGGTGCCCTTTGGGAAGTCGAGGAAGCAGTTCCTGCCAGAGGTGCGACGAGGTGAATGACCCGTGCACGAGCACAATGGGAATTCCAGCGCCTCGCGATCCAAAGGCATAGCAATACAGGCGTGCGCCGCCGATGTCGACGAATTCTCCGCGCATCAGTTAGCGGCTGGAGCCAAGAATGTCTGCATAGCGAGACAATATGGGGACAAGCAATCGGGGGGACACCGTGTGGTGTCCCCCCGAGTTACAACTTGTTGGAGCAGAGCAGGTTGGTCTTGCGACCGACCGTTAGCGTCTTACAGACCGCCGCGTCCGCGTCCCATGGCTGCCATGGCGGCCATGTTCTTGTCGAACTGCGTTTGCTGATCGGCGGTCAACAGCTTTTTGATGGCTGCGTTGCGATCGGACATGATTGCAGCGCTCTGCTTCGACTGCTCTTCCGTTGGAGGCGTTCCACGAGCAATGCCGAGCGCCATGCGCTTGGTGTTCGCCGTCTGCATCAGGGTATCGATCTGCGCCGAAATAGCTGGCGTAACAGTGATTTCCTTCATCATGTTTTCTTTCTGCATCGCCATCCCACGTCCACCACCACCACCACCGCCCTGCGCCTGGGCCGTAACTGACGCTACGGTAAGCAGCAGCGCTGCCGATATAACTTGGAGAGTACGCTTCATTTGATTGGTCCTGAGGGTAGGAAACGCGAACGACGCGGCCGCATCTTCGCGGGACAACGTATGTGACAATGATAGACGCAGAACCTAACAAAAGCGTTAACGGAGATGTGCTTAACACGGCTTTCGGTGCGTCACGTCACGGTGAAATTGATTGTACCCTGCGCTGCTGGGTTAGCTTCCACGCAGATCGCAAAGTTTGCGAGGCACATCACGCTACTAGCGAAGTTGTTCGAAAGGGGTAAGATAGCGGCACCGTGACCCTACCGAGTCCAGAAACATCCGCTGCGCAGGGAACAGCCGCCTCAAGTTCATCCTTATCGGGTGTACCCGGTTCGGGTTCGAGCTCGATGAGTTCGCAACTGCCGAGTTCGGTGAACTCGTTTGCCAACCTTCCACAGCCTCCCGTTACGTTTTCCATCGGTTGGTTGTTGGACAATGCATCCCCTTCTATTCAGTACCGATCGCTCATTGAAGTTGCGCGATTTGAATCAGGTGAAAAAACGAAGCTCGCGCGTTTGCCATATCAAACGCAGCAAGCTCTGCAAATCGCGATGAGTCAATCGTCCGACGGCACCTGGGCTGCTGGAATGCTGACCGTTCCCAAGGGCATCGGCGTGGCTGGCGTTGGAACGATCCCAGCGTATCGTCGTCTGCTTGAGCTTGGCTGGGATGCTGACTCGCCAACACTTGCAGCGACGCGTCGTCTGCTTTTCCGCTTGCTTGCCGAAGACGAGGACGCCAGCTATCTCGCCGAAATGGGCGCCGCCGCAACTGATGAAATTCTTGTTCGTCGCAGCCGTGTCATTTTGCGCGAAGCTGCAGCCGCGGCACTGGCCCAGGCCGGCTATGAGTCCGACCCGCGCTTGCGCGGAGCTGCCAAACGTATGATGGATCGGCTGGGTGCGTATCTCAAACTTCCGCTCGCGCAGAAGCCGTGGATTCGCATCGGCAATCAACATGTATTACCCCCGGAAGTTGCAGCGCCATCGTTTCACACGCTGATCATGCTGGCGCACATGCCGTACTTCCGAAGCGAACACCATGAAGTAATGGAGCGCCTCTACGGCTATTTGTCGCAGCCCTGGCCGCGCCAAATCGCCGTGCAGCAGATCGGTCCGCATTTGGTGGAACAGCCGCAACTTGTCATGGGAGATTTTCTTCCGACCAGAAATGCGATGGACGCGGACATGCCTTCGTCGCTTGCCTGGCTCGAAGTCATGGCGCGACTCGGATTCCTGCGTCGCAACGAAGGCTGGATGCGGCTGATCGACCGGCTGCTGGATGATCGCGACCGTCACGGAGTGTGGCACGCGCCACGATCGGTCGCCATGCCGGCGGAGGTACCGTCGTGGTCATGGCCAACCATGCCGCTTACGAACAAGGCGATGACCGACGAAAACATTGGACCGGATGTGACCTTTCGACTTGGACTGATTGCACGACTGTCCGGACGCGGTGTCGATCTGATCTGAGTTTTCGCTGAGTCGCCAGGGTGCGCGGCGCCTTCAGATCGACTCGTGTGGGGTTAGCTTGTGCCTACATGAAAGAGAAAACAGAGAACGACGAGGCCACTTTCGCGGAACTGGGCCTCACTGGACCGTTGCTTGATGCAATTCGCGACGCCGGCTACGACAAACCAACGCCCATTCAACGCGAAGCTATTCCGGTAGCACTAAAAGGGCGCGACCTCATTGGGCTCGCGCAAACGGGCACCGGAAAAACCGCCAGCTTTACGCTACCGATTGTGCAACGCATGCTCGGCGGACCGCGACGCACGCGTGCCTTGATTCTCACGCCAACGCGCGAATTGTGTTTGCAAGTGGAAGAGAGTTTTCGCAAATACTCGAAGCACGCACCGGTGGACGTAATTCCCGTGTTTGGCGGCGTCGGTTACGAACCGCAGGAACGTGCCTTGCGCGCCGGCGTTGATGCAGTGGTTGCAACGCCGGGGCGATTGCTCGATCATCTTGAAAAACGCAATGTCGATTTCACGTATCTGGAAACGCTCGTGCTTGATGAAGCGGATCGCATGCTCGACATGGGTTTTGCGCCGCAAATAAATCGAGTGGTCGATCAAATTCCGCGCTATCGTCAAACGTTGTTGTTCAGTGCAACGATGCCTCCTGAAGTTGAAGCACTCGCGCGCAAATATCTTCGGAAGCCGGTGGTCATTCAGGTAGGGCGCCGCTCGCAGGCGGCGGCGACGGTAACGCACGCGGTGTACCCGGTGCCGCGGCATTTGAAGAACAGTTTGCTGGTCAAGCTGCTGACCGACACGTTGCATGAGTCGGTCCTGGTGTTTACGCGCACGAAGAGTGGAGCCGATCGCGTTGTGCGAGATCTTGAACACGCGGGGCTCGACGCGGGTGCGATGCACGCCGACAAATCGCAGCAGCAACGAATTAAAGCGCTGGAAGATTTTCGGAATGGCAAACTGAAAGTGCTGGTTGCGACTGATATTGCGCAGCGCGGTCTGGATATTTCCGGCATTACGCACGTCATCAACTATGATGTGCCGCAACAGCCTGAAGACTATGTGCATCGCATTGGGCGCACTGGTCGCGCGGCCTCCACCGGCGACGCGTACACGTTCATGTCTCCCGACGAAATCGCGATGGTGCGAGTAATTGAACGCACCATCGGCCAGGAAATTCCGCGCATTTCCGTTGCGGGCTTTGACTTTGGCACAACTGCTTCAGCGGCAGTCGAATAATTCATCGCACGCGGCCGAGTCGCGAAACCGTCACGGTTTCGGCCGTGGTGTGTCGCGAAACAATTACGCGAAGATTGGAAGCGCCATAGCCCAGCCCCGACGGCGAATAGGCCATGCTATCGCGTGAAGTCACCAGCGATACCTGGTGCAACAGCGCGAGCGGACGAACCACCACGGTATCGCTTCCTGCGAGTGCGCTAACGCGAGCTGGCAGCGGTTCTATTTGCACCGCTGTGCGAACGCCCGCTGCGACCGCGTACTCACGCGCCGCCGCAAACACGTCTTTGATTTCCCGAACGGCTCCGCGAACAGCCAGCACATCAAGCGCGCCGGCAATTGATCGAACAACGATGGCGGCCATGATGCCCACCACGACGAGGATGACCAGCTGTTCGACAATGGTCGTGCCGTGTTTGTCAGAACCGGATCGCGCACGATTGTTGCCGCGAGTGTTGGTGCAGGCATTGCGGCGAGTGCTGGAGTGATTTTTTGCGCGATTGTTCGTTGCCATGTGTTTCCGGGTTTGTGTTTCGCGTTATATCATCCTTCGCGCGACGCTGACCATCACCATTTCAACGCTCGGTGATGCGATTTTTTTCCGGACCTGGATGATGGGGGCGATAATGACAACCCGTGATGGAACCGATACTCTGCAGATGGTGCTCGTGCGCTCACGGCGCCGGCGGCGCATGATCGCCCTCGTTTCAGGCGTTATTGCGGTGACAACAGCGGCCTGCAACGGCGGCTTACCGACGCCGTCCAGGGATGCCGCGCAGGGGCAAACAATGCTTGATCTGGCCGAAGCGCTGAACCAGATACGAGATCAAAGCGCGAGCATGCAGGACCAGGTGGATTCGCTGCGCGAGGTTGTCGCGAAGCAGGACACCGTTATTCATCAACTTGCAAATGCTGCCGGCATCGTCATGAAGCCGCAGTAGCATGAATCTGAGCAATCGTCTTTCAATTACTTCTCCATGCGCATAGCACTTTCCACGGGCGGCGGTGACGCACCGGGCCTGAACGCGGTCATTCGCGCCGCAGTTCTCTCAGCGCGCACGCGCGGCTGGGACGTACTCGGCATCAAGCGCGGGTATTCCGGCCTGCTTGGCGAAGACGAAGTGATTCCGCTGACGTCTGAAACTGTTCGCGGCATTGGCGGGTTGGGCGGGACAATTCTGCGCACAACGAATCGCGGCAGTCCATTCGCATATCCCGTGCAGCAACTCGATGGAAGTTGGAAGGAAGTTGATCGCTCGGACGAACTCGTTGAGAATGCGCGCAACCTGGGAATTGAAGCCATCATTTCCATCGGTGGCGATGGCTCGTTGCGCATTGCGCAACAGTTGTCGCAAAAGGGCATGCGCATTGTGAGCGTGCCAAAAACCATCGACAACGACATTGCGGGAACCATTACGACGTTTGGTTTTGACACCGCGGTGAACACCGCGATGGAAGCGATTGATCGACTACACACGACGGCGGAATCGCACGATCGCGTGATGGTGTTGGAAGTGATGGGGCGTGACGCTGGATTCATTGCATTGCACGCCGGCGTTGCCGGCACAGCCGACGTAATTCTCATTCCGGAAATTCCGTGGCAGTTGGAAAAAGTGTGCGAGAAAATTCACGCGCGCACCGCGGCCGGAAAAAAGTTCAGCATCGTTGTTGTGGCAGAGGGTGCCAAACCGAAAGGGGGCGACGTCTCGATAATCGGAGCTTCCTTGCCAGGTCAGGATCGCCGACTGGGCGGAATTGCCGAGCGATTGGCGCACGACATTCAACGTCATACGGGCAAGGAAACTCGCTCGCTTATTCTGGGGCATTTGCAGCGTGGCGGCTCGCCTACGGGCTATGACCGACTCCTGGCTACCCGTTTTGGGGGCGCCGCGGTGCAGGCAGTGGCCGACAAGAAGTGGGGACACATGGTCGCGTTGCAATCGCCACATTTGGTGTGCATTCCCATCGAAGACGTCCTCCGTGAAGAAAAGCGCGTCGACCCCGAGCACGACGTAGTTCGGACGGCTCGCGGCATTGGCATTTCATTCGGGGATTGAGATTACGCTGTGTGCTGGGGCGTCGCTCGAACAGGACGCCATTGTCATCCCAGGGTGACGAAATACTGGCGGACAGACCTCAGTGGCGTTGAATTATTCGCGAGCCCTGTTCGCAGCTCCCTGTCCTGCCGATACTTACCAGCGAATTGTCCCCGGTGACCGATTCGGGCGGTTGATGGCATAGACCCTGCTGTAATCAGGGCATACGTCCGCGCTCGGTTCCGAAATCGTCGGTCCCGCACTGAGTAGAGACGAGAGTTTTTGCAGGAGGTTGTTGATGTCGTTCCAGCCAGCGTCATTCAAGCGTTTTTCAGGGCATTCGGCCGTGCGCGTTTTCGCGTTAGTCGGAGCCTTGTCGTGCATGTCAGTAGCCGCCTCAGCGCAGCCGGCCGGCCAGAAGCGCGCCAAAACCGACAGTATTCCTGCCGAGTACCTTCCGCCCGCTGGGATGTGCAGAGTTTGGCTTGATGGCGTTCCGGCCACGCAGCAGCCTGCTCCGACCGATTGCCCGTCGGCAACGCTAAAGAAGCCGGCCAATGGTCGAGTTGTGTACGGAGAGGATCCGGTAAAAGGCAAAGGGGCCCGGCCCGAGCCAAAACTGCCTTTGAAAAGGCTCGTGACGCCGCCAGTGCTCCCCAAGAAGAGTGCGGTTGATGCAGCAATTCCTTCGCAGCAAGTCATGAATTTTCCAAAACCACGAGAGCCGTGGGAAAACAAGCGAATAACCGACGAGCAATTGTTTGGAGATCGGCCGGCGTACTCGCCGGCTTCGTCGTATGCGGGAACTGCGTTTCCGGCCGGCCAGGTAGCACAGGGAGCGCCACCGAACGGCGTTGTTGGTAACACCGGCATACTCGGCGACCCGCGCTACTTCAACAACAACACGGGTGTGCGTCCGCCTGGCTACGGATCGACGACGTGCCTTGATCGCGACGGCGATGGTTGGTGTGATGATCTGCGTTTTGGTGCGCCGGTGTGTCTTGATCAGGACAAGGACGGACGGTGCGACGATCTGCCGGAGTACGCGTCGATGGCGTATCCGCAAACGTTACCGCACATGCGCTCCGCGCTTGATGTTGTTCAGGGGCGCGGTTCGGTTGAAGTGGCTCGCTGGTTGGGCACGAATGAGTTTACAGTGCGCATTCCGGATGCCGGAACAGGCAGTGTGCCCTGGCGCGCAATTTTTCTTGATTCGAAGAATGAGTTGTTGCAGGTGTGGACCGATCGCAATCGTGATGGGCTGGCTGAACGCGTTGAGATTTTCCGCAATGGACAGCGTGTGAAGTTGATACAGCGTTAAATTTCCGGCCCGTTCACAATCGACGCCGGAATTTCTACATGCTCGTGTCCAGACGTTCGCTGTTCGTTGCAATGGTGGTGTTGGTCTCGGCTGGTTGCGACAAAGGATTTCAGGCACCGCCCGTGAGTGATGCCGACTATGCAACCGCGTACGAAAAATTTCTCAGGACGCGCCTGCTGCAGCTCGTCACTGCGGGCAAGCCAAATTCGTACACAGGGCTGCGCTGGTTGCCGCAAGGAAAGAGTACGATTGGTTCGGACACAACCAATGTTGTTGTGCTCAAGGGTCGCAACATTCCACCGCTTATTGGCACGCTCACGCGCACGGGAAATGACGTTTCCTTTGAGCCGGCGAACGGCGCGGCGATTTTGATTGATAGTGCGCCGGCAATGGCCGGACCGCTCACGCCCGATGATGGGGCAAAGCCGGCGTCGCGTGTTGATGTTGGAAGTGCCGGGTTTCGCATTGTAAAGCGCGTCGATTCAGTTGGAGTGCGCTCGTGGGACGCAGACAGGGCCGTCGCAACGAGCATTGAGCCACTCGAGTATTTCAAACCTGATCGGACGTGGCGCGTTGGTGGGCAGTTTGTGAAACGGGCGCATCCCGACACGCAGGCCGTACCAACGAGTTCGGGCGTGGCGGAGGTGTATATCGACGTTGGCACGGTGAAAACAAAAATTGACGGAAAGGCATACGAGTTGACCGCGTACGCTGGTACCGGACCAGCTGATTTGTTTTTTACGTTCAGCGATGCGACGAGTGGCGAAGAGACGTATGGGTTTCGGTTCTTTCATGCGCCGCTTGATACGATTGCGAATACGACCGTGATTGACTTCAACATGGCATACAACCCCGATTGTGCATTCTCGGCGTTTACAACATGTCCGTTGCCGCCGGCGAACAATCGAATCACGTCGCGCATTACTGCGGGGGAGAAGATTGTGAAGCACGTGGGAGAGGTGAAGCGTTGATGGGTTTGATGGCGTTTGATGGGGACAGGTTCATCAAAGGGGTTTTGATGGGGACAGGTTCATCAAACGGGCGCGGAACGTTGCAGCGGTCGACGTTGCTGTTGGCAATGTTCATTGCGGCAGCGTGCGCTGCGCCGAAAACAGCCGATGCGCCAATTGTGTCGCATCGGCCGGCGCTCAAGGTTGGCGAAGTTGCGCCGCGTTTTTCGGTGCTGGGTTTGAAGGGCGATAGCGTAGTTGTCGGTGACAGTGCGAAGTCGGTGACCTTGCTGAACGTCTGGGCAACGTGGTGTACGTCGTGTCGCGAGGAGTTCGCGGAGTTGGAACGCATTCGCAAGGAGACTGATTCACGCGGATTGGATGTGGTAGCGATCAGTGTGGATCAGGGCACGGATGTGAAGGTGCGCAAGTTTGTCGAGGCGCAGGGAAGTGGGTTTCGCGTGGCGCACGACAAGGATTCGCGCATCACGGGGCCATATGGCATTGCCGGGTTGCCGACGTCGTTTCTGCTGGATAAGAGTGGGAAAGTTTTGTGGACGTGGACCGGAGATTTCCGGTTGGATAGTGCGGGGATGGCGAATGCGATTGCGAAGGCGTTGGCGCAGTAGCTTGGCGCGGTCTTAAGAACGAACCGCAAAAGCGAGACGCGGATCTTGCGGATCACGCGGATTGCTCCGGTTGAGTCGGTAGTTCACAGCGGGCATTCGGAAGGTGAAGTGAACTGCTTCCTGCGAGACGCGGACCTTCCTGATTTCGCGGATCTAGCGGATTACGGCAAAAGCAAAATGATTGAAAAACAAAAACAGATTTGCTGTTTCCTTCACTTTGGTATTGGCGAAGTAAATCGCATTGCGAGTTTTGTAAAATAAAAAAGCTGGATCTCAATACATTGATTCGTGAATACCGGCTCGCGACGTGCAGATCCGCGTCTCCCAGGAAGCAGTTGACGAGGCGCTTCGAATGCACGCATCCACTTTTCCACTCGCTCGGAGCAATCCGCGAAGTCCGCAAGATCCGCGTCTCGCATTACTCAGTTCGTCGAATGTTTAGAATGCGCGCAATGACCTCTCCACGCGTGGGGAGCGATCCGCGTCTGTTGTCTATCCGCGTCTTGGCGTTGCGGTTAGAGAAGCTCGCTCACAGCGACGGCCAACGGAGGGCGGCATATTTCCGCCATTGCTTCGTTAGCTTTAGGCATGAGAACAACCCGCGACCGATATCTCCCGCCCGATCACGACGCCTACGTTGCCGCGCAGCCTGCTACGGGACGAATCATTGTCATTGCTCCGACGCGCGCCGCGTGCGAAACGATCGAGCTTGCAGTGGGACTGCACATCGACACGTTTCTGCAGCGCACGAAAGGTGAAGAACTGGCCCAACTGGCAGCGAGTGGAAAGGGATTTGGTATTGTCGCCGGAACCGGTACTGGAAAAACGCTCGCGATTCGACCAATTGCCGAAACGATTTTAGGCACGACGGAATTGCGCGTTGGCGTTGTAAATCGCGAACGCGAAGCAACCCCAGACACGCCGTCGTGGAATGTGGTGATCGTCACCACCGGTATCGCACGTCGCTGGTTTCAGGATGGCGATATTCAACCCACTGATACGCTGATTGTCGACGAGATTCACCAGACAAGCGCCGAATTGGAATTGTGTTTGGCGCTCGGCAAGCGCGTTGGATGTCGATTCATCTGGTTGTCGGCAACGGTTGACCCAAGTTTTTATTCACGCTATTTGAACAGTGCGGCCGTGTTGGAAGTGTCGGCGTTCGATCCCGCGAAGGCGGCGAAAGTTGAAGTGGAACGCAAGCAACCGATCAATTTTCTCGACGACAAATTCCTGTCGAAAGTGGCGCACTCGAAACGCGGCGTGGCGTTGTTCATGCCAACGCGCGCCTCTGTCGAAGAAGCAGCAGAGTGGGTCCGAACGCGCTATCCACGCATTGCCGCTGCGCACTATCATGGCGGCGAACCAATTCGCGTTATTCGTCCGTTTCTCGAAGGCACAATTCCGAAACCGTTCTTTCTCGCGATGACCGCAGCGGGGCAGAGTGCGCTGAATGTGCCAGGGTTGGACACCGTCATCATCGATGACACACGATTCACAAACGTTATCGATCGCGGACGCAACGTACTCACGCGCGTGCACCTCGGTTCGAACGAAATTCTGCAAATGGCGGGTCGGGTACATGGTCGCGTCGAGCATGGCCGCGTGTACATCCTGAGCGATCGCGATATTCGTTTTGAGTCGCTGCGTCCAACCGCCCCGGAATTTCAACTTGCCGGAGACTCCGAGCGGGTCGCCCTTACGTGCGCAGGCCTCGGCGTGCGCGCAGACGAACTCGAATTGCCAGTTCCACTTGACCGTGCTGCATATCGCCGAGCACTGACAAAACTCGAGTCTCGCGGCATTGTCGAAAATGGCAGACTCACGCGCTACGGTCGCGCAGTTGAAGCGCTGCCTGTGAATCGCGAATGGGGCGAGCTCATTGTGAATGGTGAAGACGAGTTGCTCCCTGCGTTGTCAGTTATGAGTGGCATTGAATCGCTTCACCGCATGACACGAGACGGTCGTGATTTGGAAGGCCTCGTAGTTCGAGGAAGCGATCATCTCACCGCGTACAATCTTTACGCCGAAGCATTCACGGCAGCGGGTTACGCTGGTGATGTGTATGGATTGCCGCGTCACATGTTTGATGCGGAACATGTTGCAACGTGGGCCGAGCGTCGCGGTGTGTTGGTGAAGTCGTTGGAAGATGCGGCGCTGGCCATGGCCAGCGTGTATCGCAGCGTTGGCTTTCCGCTTCCAACTGTGCTGCCGCTGGCAACAGAAAACACACGTCGCCAATTCGCCGATCTGCTGGCGCGTTACATGCCGTTCGATCTCGTCATTGAAGAACAAACAGCGGACGGGCAGGAAGCGCGCGTTTCGAAAACGAGTGTCGCGGGAAGCTGGGGTGCTGTTGCGGGCACACTGCGGTATTTCGCCGATCGATTTGGCGTACCGCGCGCCTCGATTGAAGGCACTCAGCTTTCGATGGAACTCATCAAGCAATACGCACAGCGTGCGGAAGCGGAGATGATCATCGAACCGGAGAGAAAACACTCTCCGGTGATGCTGCAGCGACGCGTGACGTATTTCGGGTTCGAGCTGTCGCGCGAAGTTGAGCCGCTGCATGATTTCCCACCCGAGTTGGCGGAGGCGGCGCGTCATGCATTAGCTGAATCATTGGCGCGCGGTGAATTGCGGCATCCGGCAACGCGTCGCAACCTGCCGTTGGTGGAAGAAATTCGCGAAACGTATCGCCGGTTGGGGGGAACGACGCGGCGAATTGGTCAGGCGGAGCTCACCGCGTGGTACGAAAACGAGATGGGCAATCTTGCCGATTGGGAAACGATTCGTTCGTTACCGATGCGTTTGGATCGTCGCGATTTTGTGAGCGATGCCCAGTGGTCGGCCGCCCGAGAATTGCCTGGCGCAGTTGAATTGCGTGATCGCGCTGTGCAACTCGAATACGACGTCGAAGAAGAAGATACCACGCCCTTTGGACTTGTGCGTTTGCGTTTGCCCGAAAAGCTGGCGCGTACGCTCGTCGCCGAAGAGCTGCCTCAACTTGACCGACCGATTCGCTATGTCGTTCCGCGCGGCCAACGCGGATCGGTGCGTGCATCGTCGTTGGCGGAGTTGCAGGAAAAACTTTCGATGCCGTACACCGACGACGAAATTCAACAACCGCGTCGCTCACGCGAAGAGGGAGATGGGAAGCGTCGCAGTGAAGGTTCACGGGGCGGGCCCGGTGAATTCCGGCGGCATGGAAAAGGGCCAGCGCGTGGCGGCGGAAAAGGCGGCGGTCGTGATGGCGGGCGGGGCAAAAAGCGGCGCTAACTCGCGTCGTATTCCTCTTCGCGATCGATGACAAATCCGCGAGCGAGATAATTCGGCAACGCTTGCGGTGCATCCTGCGTGCACGTGTGCAACCACACGCGAGTCGCGCCCAATCCCCACGCTTCATTCACAGCGTGCTCAAGTAGCCACGCCCCAAGACCAAAGCCCTGCGCGGGTTTCGTGAGACCGAGGTACACAATTTCAACCGCGCCATTGGCGTGCTTTTCGAGTTCGACGAATCCAACGCCCGATTCAATCTCGTCGGACATTGTGTTGAGCACCGCGTCAACGCGAAACACATGCACGTTTCGGCTGGCGAGTCGGGCGGCTATTTCTTCGTCGGTCCAGTTGTCGCGATCATGCCAATTCCACTGCGCACCAATGCTCGCGTACAGGTGGCGGAAATCGGCGACGGTACAAGCGGGCATTAACAGCCAGAGTGCCTGACGGCGGGGCTTTCGCCCTGGTCTGAACTGGTCGCGTGAATCGAGGCGAAGATACGTCCGTCGAACACGAACTTTTGACGCCGCAACAATTCGCGGGGGCGGGGGCGAAGATGGCGGCGGGGGCGGGAGAGGCGTGTCCACGAGCGCGTCGAGCGCCGGGGCGCTATTAGTCACGGCGTTCGACGGTATTTCTCCTGGATGCGTGATCGCATGCTCGTCTACCAACTCGCGTGTTGCCTGCGAGAGTGTGCCGAGTGCGCGTTCAACGGTTCCGGTCCAGCTTTGCAGGCGCTTGCGTAAGGATGTCAGTGTTTCTTCCGCAATACGCTTGTCGCTTTCAGCGTGTTCGCGTGAAATCTGCAATTCCAAAACGTGATCGCGCAGCACGCGCACTTCTGCGCCCAGCGAATCGCGACTGCGCTCAGCTTCTTCAAGCAGTTCGTGCACGTGCGCCCGCGTTTGCGTCATGAGTGTGGTCATCGATCGCCACGCGTCGCGCTCAACAACCAGCTGACGGCGAGTTTCACTGTCGTCTTTGATGCGATCACGCAAACGCGCGAGGCGCTGCACCAGCGAGCCGTTGCCATTAACTGCTGTGCCCGGTCCAAGCATTGAAATTGCGGAGGCAACTTCGCGTTCCAAATCCTGGGAGCGTTTCGCTTTTTCGTCGCGCGCGGCGCGCGTTTCGTCGAGCGTTGCGAGCGCTTCCTGCAACGCGCGCAATTCAACCGCAATGCGACGCACCCCGCGCGCGTCTCCTTCGGCAACGAGCCAACGAAGTGACGCAACGAAGCCGCGCTCGAGCGAGGAATTCGTGTCACCGTTGACCGCATCTGCGCCGCGGTCGGGCGTACGATACGGTTCAGTCACCGTTCAGGAAGACGTTCGCGCAATGGATTCAAGCGCGATTTCGCGCGATGTCGTGCAGCCTTGGCGCGATTACCACAAATGCCCATGTCGCACCAACGACGCAATCCGTTGCGCGTGGCGTCGTAGAACACGCGTTGGCAGGTTGGATCGGCGCAGCGGCGAACGCGGGATAGCTCATCTGCAACCAGAGAATCTGCGGCGGACTCGACAATGGGAATCATGAGACCGGCGAACGCATCGCCAGTCGGGACGAACGCGCGCACTAACGTACCATCTACATGCCGATCCACTCGGCGCGTGCCGGCGCTGCGGCCGAGCACGCGATTGATTTCCACGACGGCGTCGTCCTGTATGCGGTTCGATGCGGCGCCGCGCTCGGCCAGTGCGCGTAGTGCGGCACGAACGCGACGAGCATCGACGAGTGAAGCCGCCGCAGCTGCAGGTTGAAGGGTGGCGCGACGCGCGATTCCTGCTGCACGTTCCTCGTCGATTGCACCACGACCGGAAAGCCACACCAACAGCGACTCAAAGCTCCGCAGTAGGTCTCCTCGCGGAGTCTGCGTGTTTACGTCAGTGTTGACGAAGTCGAGCCAGAGCCGCGAACGAACTGCGGCTGAGCGCGCCGGCG
>JBDUAX010000708.1:0-1572 GCA_040004455.1 Gemmatimonadaceae bacterium | reverse complement strand
GCGCAGCAATCGAGTGGCATGGGTGCGCACGTCTTCGAGGGCCGGAATTTCCACTCATGTTTGACTTAATGCTTCAAGCCGAACGAGCGCGGCACGCATCGACCGTACATCAAGCGCTTGTTCCCGTTCCAGGCGCGCAAGTGCAGAAACGCATTCCACTTTCGTTCCCCACCACGTTGCAATTGCTGCGTCAGCATTGATCAACGCCAGCATGTTGGCTGACTGCAATTCCTGCACAACCATCGGCATGATTGCCGAGCTATCCTAATAGCGCATCGCTAACGCCCATCTCGTCGCTCGTCGAGTAGCGCGGCCAGCGCCGATTTCGCGCCGAGTGGTTTTGGAAACGGCAGCTTAGTCCATTCTGTGTGTGGTGTCGTAGCGGGCAGAACTAAACGGCCCCGCTGCGACAGCTCGATCACCGCCGATGGAATGCCAATCGAAGTGCCGACACCGTTGCCAGCGAGAGTGTTCAGCCTTTTAAATATTGCACATGAAATAAAACGTCGATATATTTCATTTGATGAGTATCCCACTCCGGCCTTCTCCCAACAAGCAGCCCGTTCCCGAACTGGTGCTGGCCAAAGCCACGCTATCGGCTGCCGAGCGATTGGGAATTCGGAGTCGCGCTCTGGCCGCAATCATTGGCGCCAGTGAAGCCTCTATTTCGAGGTTGCAGCACGGGCGTGGTATAGATCCATCCAGCAAGGAAGGGGAACTGTCTCTGCTTTTTCTTCGAATGTTTCGGTCGCTCGACGCGCTTGTCGGCGGCGATGACCTCAAGTCCCGCGCCTGGATGCACGCCCTGAACGACCATGTGGGTGGAGTGCCAGCGCATCGCATCTCAACAATCGAAGGTCTGGTGGATGTCGTCCAATATCTGGATGCAATGCGCGGGCGCCTCTGAGCGTCGCGCGCTGCGCGTAACGGCGTGGCGCGTTGTCGAAGCACAGCACCTACTCTCCACGCGCAAACTCGTTCACTCGGCCGCCGAACAGGAGTTGCTCGAGGCAATGATTGAGAGTGTCAAGCCGCGCAATGTGGCGGGCGACAGACTCCATTTCCTGCTATTCACCCCTTTTCGTTATCCGCCGCTCCGCCATGGGTCACGGTTCGGTACCAGAAACGAGCGCGGTGTGTGGTATGGATCAGAGTTGCAACGAACGGCGTTCGCCGAAGTGTCGTATTATCGATTGCTATTCCTGCAGGGCACGCACGCTGAGTTTGATGCGCTGTCCACCACGTTGACGGCGTTCACAACGCTGATGCAGTCAGCACTTGCCATCGATCTCGCATCGGCGCCATTTGATGCGTATCACGACCACATCTCCTCGCCCATCAATTACCGCGAATCGCAGGCGTTGGGAGCGGCAATGCGCGAAGATGGAATCGAACTGTTCCGATATCGGTCGGCGCGCGATACTCAAGGCGGGTGCAATGTGGGCGCATTTTCGCATCTGGTTTTTCATTACGCGAAGCCACGAAATTTCGAAACATGGCACTGTACGGCAACGAAAAATCTTGTTGAGTTTGTTCACGGCAGTTTTGTTGGTAAGCGGGAACGCCTGGCGT
>JBDUAX010000329.1:0-5234 GCA_040004455.1 Gemmatimonadaceae bacterium | reverse complement strand
CTCAATCGATTGTCGAACTTGAATCGCGCGACGACTCGTGATCCGCGAATTGCATTACTCGATCGCATCAACGAAGGTGGCGATGCGTCGGCAGCAGAATACTTGCGTCCGCTGTTAAGCGATGTCGATCCCGCCGTGGCGAAACTCGCCGCCACAATCATCTCGGCAAAGTCCGGTGCAAAAGTCGACGCAAAAACGACCGAGTACGCAATCATCCCGGTTCCGTCGGCCACAACAATCGCCGCACTGCAGGGCGCGACCGCGACAGTCGTCATGAAAGGGCTCGGCACCATCAATCTCGAACTCTACGCCGACGATGCTCCACTGACTGTTGCGAAATTCGCGGAACTCGCAGACAAAGGATCATTTAACGGTCTTACATTTCATCGCATTGTGTCAAACTTCGTCATTCAAGGTGGCAGCCCTGGCGCCGATGAATACGACGGCATCACGCGCGACTTCATGCGCGACGAAGTCGGAATTCGCAGCCACCTTCGCGGCACACTCGGTGTCTCCACACGCGGTCATGATACTGGCGACGGACAAATTTTTATCAATCTCGTCGACAATTTTCGCCTCGATCATCAATACACCGTGTTCGCGCGTGTAACTTCCGGCATGGACATTGTTGACCGCGTGCAGGAAGGTGACGTGATGGAATCCGTCAAAATCATTCGCAAAAAATAGCGGCACAATGCCTCGCGTCATCGTCATTGGTGCCGGTGCGGCCGGCACAATGGCGGCCATTTTCGCAGCAAAGGGCGGGGCAGAAACAATTCTGCTCGAACGAACGCGCGACGGCGGACGAAAGATTTTGATCAGCGGGGGCGGCCGTTGCAACGTGCTGCCCATGAAGCTCGATGAGTCGCGATTCATCACGGACTCTTCGCCGAATACGCTGCGCAAGATGCTGCGCTCCTGGCCGTTATCTGAACAAATTGCGTTCTTCGAAAACGACTTGAGCATTCCGCTCGTCGAAGAAGAAGAATCGTCGAAATTGTTTCCGGCGTCGCACAAGGCGCGCGACGTACGCGACGGGCTGTTGCAGCACGCGGACGACCAGGGCGTACACATTCTCATGAACACGCTGGTGACGAATGTTACGCAGCACAATGGCCGGTGGCGCGTCGAACTTGATGGTCAGGCACCACTTGATTGCGATGCAGTCATCATCGCAACAGGTGGATTGTCCGTACCCAACACCGGCAGCGACGGCTTCGGGCTGAAATTGCTCGAAACCATGGGGCACACAATTCATCCCACGTACGCAGCGCTCACTCCGATCACTGGTAATTCTCCGGCGTTCTCAAGCCTGTCGGGTGTATCAATGCCGATCACGATCACCGCGAAATCGGACGAACGCGCTTCAACCGCGTACGGCGGATTTCTCTTCACACATCACGGTTACAGCGGTCCATCGGTACTGGACGTTTCGCACGTTGTTGTGCGCGCGCGTCGTGAGAACTCAGATTCTGCGAAGTTGCGTGTGCAGTGGACGTCGCTTACCGACAAGGACTGGGAACTTGCGCTGCAACCCAAAGGTGCGCGCACTGTGACTGGAGCGTTGCGTGCCGAGATGCCCGATCGCCTCGCTGCAGTTCTGCTCGAACAAGTGAACATCAATCCGCAAACCGGACTCGGCGAATTGCGACGCGAGCAACGCCTCAAGCTCATCGACACCCTTGTGCGCGGCGAGTTGCCCTGGACTGGCGACGAGGGCTACAAGAAGGCCGAAGTAACCGGTGGCGGTGTCTCGCTCGCCGAGGTAGATGCGCGCACAATGGAGAGCAAAAAACACGTGGGCCTCTTTCTGTGCGGCGAGGTGCTCGATGCGTTCGGACCGATTGGCGGCTACAATTTTACGTGGGCCTGGGCAACCGGACGCGCGGCTGGGATTGGCGCCGCGGCCAAATCGGCGACTTAGTTTGGTGAAGCGGCACGAACCCTCCCTCACGCAGATGAGCGACACAAACTCCAGTTTGCAGCTATCGGTTGCAAATCTGGATGCGACCCGACTACCGCAACGGAACTCCACGACTCGTCTCTTTGTCGTCGCTAACTGAATGCGCATCACCACCGCCACTCACGACTCCGCACTTGGCCATTGGTCGCACAGCGAATGCGAGCCATGGAATCTGCGCGGAATCGTCGAGAAGTTGTGGCATTTCGAAGGGAAAACATCACTCTTACGCGAACGATCATTTCCGAAGGTGTACTCGGAAATTATACTGCATCTCGGGCCGCGCTTTCGTGACGTGAGTGCGTGCGGAAAGAGTCTTGATTTTTTCCCGACGGCGTGCTTCGCTGGGCCAACGACAACACCGGCAGTCATCGAAGCGCCAAACGAAGTTTGTTGCGTGATCGGCATTCAACTCACAGCGGCGGGCGCATTTCAATTGCTGCGAACGTCAACAACGTGCACACTCAATTGCACGCTCGATGTTGCCGACTCGCTCTCGCCAACCGCGGCGTTCATCGCTGAAGCGTGTTACGCCGCACCAACTGTCGCGCGCCGTTTCGAATTGATTTGCGATTGGATTGCGCGCGAGATCGCGTCTTCAAAACCAATGCACAGCGCCGTGGCGTGGGCCGCAACCGAAATCAGCAGTTCACACGGCACTTCCAGCATCTCGCGTTTGCAAGTCACAACGGCTCTCTCCAAACCGCGATTTGTGTCTCTCTTTCGCGAGCAGGTCGGACTCGCGCCGAAGCAATACGCGCGCATTTTGCGATTTCGGCATTCGTTGTCGTTGTTGCAACAAGGTCATCGCCTGAGTGACGCTGCCCTCACCGCCGGGTACTACGATCAGGCGCACATGCATCGCGATTTCGCGGAGTTCGCGCAGCGCACGCCGCTCGAATTCGTCACGGCAGCGCGCTTCCCGAACTCGCTGAGCATTCCCGAGTAGTTCGAAGTCGCGTAACTGTGCATTGTCGCGAAATTCGCGCGCCAAGTGCATGGCGACGATCTCCTCTGGCCGCCCCTGGCGACGGTCCAAACGGCCCTCCGAACTTTTATCCAATACACCACAATTCAGCGGCGCTACATTCGGTTGACCGCTCAGTTACCGAACCGCTAACACTCAACCGACCCGACCAATTCCATGTCTCAATCTGAAGTAACAGCGCACTGCCGCGCCGCTATCCCGTGCGTCTCCTACGCCGACGCCCACACTGGCATCAAATGGCTCGTCGACACACTTGGCGCCGACCCTCGGCACGTCTACGACGGCCCCGATAACACAGTCGCGCACGCCGAACTCTGGTTTGGCAACAGCTGCGTCATGATGGGCTCACTCAAGGACAACGGAATGCCGCCGCATCGTGCCGGTGAGTCGGCCGTTTACATTGTTGCCGACAGTGCGCAACTTGTCGACGAATTGTATGCGCGCGCGAATGCCGCCAATGCGCGTATTGCGATCACACTTCGCGACACCGACTACGGCAGTCACGATTTCGGCGTACTCGACCCCGAAGGAAACTTCTGGGGCTTCGGTACCTACATGCCAGTCTAATCGTCCGTTCGCGATCAGGGAAATCGCGTTACTGCACCTGGATGTACAAGGGCGCGGGCCACAATCGCAAAATGTCGGCGCGCGATGTTGGCGGGTGGTCGTTCTTGAGTTTCGAAAACTGCTTCCACCCAGCAAACTGCACCGGGTCTTTTTTCACGTACGTGTAATACGAATCGCGCTTCAGCCAGGGGTCGCCAAACCCATCCATGTCCATCACGAATTGCACTTTCGGATCGGTCTTGATACTCGAAATGTTCGTGACGCCCGTTTTCGTAAAGCGATGCACAATCAGAATTTTCGGCGGCAACTTGTACTCGTCTACAACGTCTGCAAGAAACCTGATTGCGTAGTTCACATCGGCCGCATCGAACGTTCCGATTTTCTTGCCCGGTGCGAGCGAGGTTCCCTTCATCGAAAATTCCGGGTCAATTCCGAGATGCACATCGGGTCGCACAAGGAATCGCTTGAGCCATGGTAGTTCTTCCTGCAATGTGCTGTGCCCAACCTGCACGTCGAGAAACAGAATTGCGTTTTTCTTTTTTGCCCAGCCGTAAACTTTTTCAATCAGTGTGCTGTCCATGCGCAATCGATATTTGCCGAACTTGCCTGGATCCCCCTGCGCAACAATTGCGATGAGATGCAACGCTGGCTGCACCGGGTGTGCCGGATCCAACTTGTTCCACTCGGCAACTTCCGTATCAAGTTTCGCAAGCATGACATCGGGTTCGAATTCGCCGAGTATGCCCATTTTTTTTGATTGCGGGTTGCCATAAAAGGCGACAATGCGCCTGGCCGGCATGATTGACCCTGGCAGCGGCGATGGCATCTTGACCGGCCACAACGAATCGTAGGGGCTGCCCAGGCCTTTGTAGGCCAGATGTTTTTCTCCCGAGCTCGGTCCTAGCATACCAATCACACGACGCGTTGAGTCCTGCACGCCAGTTGCCAGTTTGGCCGCTGCAGTTTTCGCAGTCGACTTTGTTGCGGTTGTTGTCGCCGCTTTCTTCCGGGACGGTTGCGCAGCTTTTTTCACCATCTGCCTGGTCGAATCCTGCATCACCACGACACTCGCCACTAACGTGTTCGGCGCGACGACTATCAACATCGCGAACAGTGCGTATCTAAAAAATTTCATCTGCTATTAACCGGCTTGGTGATTTTGGGATTCTTATCTTTGTTGATCTTGGGAAGTTCTTTGTTCAGCTTGAGCCCAATTGTGCCCACCGCTTCGGCGCGCACCACCAACGCACGTTCCAGCGCCGCTACGTCAATCACTCGCCCTGCGTGCAGAGTCGCGATGAGCGAAACACCTTCGGTTAATTCGCGATTGATTTTCTGCTCAACCTTGGCTCGCGTGTCGGCCAGCACTTCTTCCAATGGAAATCTGGCGACTTCTCGAAGCTGTTTGATGACGTCGTCTCTTTTAAGCCATGCAATACTTTGAACGAGCGCGTTACTTGTTCCGACGTCAAAATTCAAATCGGGCACGTACAACATGTTCGATGACGCATCGAATTTTGGTGTGCCGACCAGGTATCCTTCCCCCGTTACTGCGCCGGAAAATTGGACGCCAACAGCGAGACGACCATCTCCCAATCCGTAGCAACGCACGTATGCAATGCTCACCTTGCGTCCAAAACGCGTAAACGTTTTGCCAACGAGTTGCTTCTTGAGCAGATCCGATGCCAGGTCATAGCCAATCGCCGCTTCAATCATGAA
>JBDUAX010000707.1:0-1580 GCA_040004455.1 Gemmatimonadaceae bacterium | reverse complement strand
CCCGACGGATGATTGTGCAGCAACATCTCGCCGCGTTCCGCAAAACCGGGAAGCGCCAGCACGCTGCTTACATCGCCGCGCGCAACAACTCGCGCTGTCAGTATCTCGCCGTGTTCATCAACGGTGGCAACGAAGCACACTTCGTTGCCACCGGCCAGGCGAATGCTCGTGCGAATGGTACTGGCCGCCGCACGCGACAGTCGGGGTTCGCCGAGTATTGCGTGATGCGCCGGTGCTTCAGTGAGTCGCGGGTTCAAGTCTTACGCGGCTTCTTCTTCGCAGCTGGAAAAAGCACATTGTTCAAAATGAGCCGATATCCTGGCGAGTTCGGGTGCAGTGACAAATCGGTTGGCGCGCTACCAATGGCGTGTTGGGCGTCCTCCGGGTCATGTCCGCCGAGGAACGTCCACGATCCCTTGCCATAGTCCCCGTGAAGATACTTCGCCCACGGCGCGCCTTCCTCTGCCGCCAAAATTGTCACGCCCGGTTTGATGACGGCTTTGTTGAAGCTCGTCGTGACGCCGAAATAATCAGGAATTACTGAGCGATGATTCTGCACGAGCATGGTTGCAACAGGATCAAGTTTCGCCGAAAAGTCGAAAAGCGAAAACGAGCCAAGTGGCTGACGACGCGAAACGACGTTTACCTGGTGCCCGTCGATGTCGCTCAACGCATTCACGTAAGGCGATGGTTCCACGTGCGCACCAGTGAACGCGAGTGTGCGCGACCAATCGAGTTTCGAATCAGCGTCGGCCTGCGGCGGGTTTCCGTCGGAAAATGGTCCGGCAATGTCAACATGCAGTGCGGCAATGGCGAGATCGAGTGACTCAGTTGCGCCGCACATGGCGAAGAGAAATCCGCCGTTGTTTACGAACGAACGAATGCCTTCCGCCACTGCTTTCTTAAGCGCCGGCACATCAGGTTTGTCGAATCGTCTGGCAGTGGCGAGATCGCGATCACGTTGCGCCTGAAACCACGGCAGGTCGCGATACGCGAGATACAGTTTGTTGAATTGCCCCGTGAAATCCTCATGGTGCAGATGCACCCAATCGTATTTAGGCAGATCCCCTTTCAATACGTCGTCATCCCAAATGGATGTGAAATCAATTCCCGCATACTGCAGCGCCAGTGTAACCGCGTCATCCCAAGGTGGCTGGTTGGCTGGGCGATAAATTGCAATCTTGGGTGCGCGCTCGAGAACGACCGCATCCATGTTGGCGCCGGCGATTTCTGCGCGAATGCTTGCGACTGCCGCATCATTGATTGGTTCAATCGTTACACCATCAAGCGTCGCGCGCCGTTTGAGATCAGCTGCATCGGGCAAAAGAAACGAGCCGCCGCGGTAGTTGAGCAACCATTCCGCTTTCTGTCCCGTTTTGAGTGCCTGAAACGTGACACCGTACGCCTTCAAATGATTTCGCTGGTTTTCATCCATCGGCACCAGTAGAAACTGCGCGCTCGCAATTCGCAGCGGTGCAACGATCAGAAACAACAACGCGACAACAGTTCGATAAATCACGTTACGAGTTACTCGGCGGTATGAGTGCGCGCACTCGTTGGAGTTCGCGGCGTGCTTCGGG
>JBDUAX010000328.1:0-5249 GCA_040004455.1 Gemmatimonadaceae bacterium | reverse complement strand
CCACAGTTGGCGGCACACATTGCGTCCGCACCAGGAGAACTGGTTCTCGGTGGCGTACGCAAGCCAGTAGCCGTGTTGTTCAGCGACATTCGCGGATTTACCGAAGTCGCGGAATCGTTGCCACCCGATCAAATGGCAGCGCAGCTCAACGAATATTTCGCGTCGATGGTCGAATGCATTTTCCGGCACAACGGCGCACTCGACAAGTTCATTGGCGATGCCGTGATGGCCTACTGGGGCGCACCAGTAGCCGCAGACGACGATGCCGATCGCGCCGTACGAACGGCGCTCGACATGCAGGAAAATCTGCGCTCGTTGAATTCGCGCTGGGCAGCGGCCGGACGGCCAACATTGCAAGTTGGAATCGGCATTCACTTCGGCGACGCATTTGTTGGTAACATCGGCTCGCCGCGCCGACTTGAGTACACGCTCATTGGCGACACCGTCAATCTCGCCAATCGCCTTTGCAAACTGGCTCGCGGTGGCGAAGTGTTGATTTCAGAAGCCGTGCGCTCTGAACTGCGAAGACAGTTCTTCATGCGCCCGCGCCCAGAGCTGAAACCCCCACGCTATCAAGGACCGCCCGTCTCAGTCTTTTCAATGGTCACAGCGAATGACGCTGAGACCGTCGAGATGTTGTTGAACACGCCGAACAAACCAACCAATCGCGCCGAGTCAGCGGACGAGACGGGTGATTGACCCGCTCGATGGACCGTCGGCCAAGGGGAAGCCCTATTCTGTTTACGGCGACGTTTCAGGGTTCGAACGGCGTGAACTGGACAACACTTCACTGGTGGTACGTGAAGGTCTTGCAAGCGCATTCGTTGCCGTAATCGAACAACACGAAACGTTGTACGCGTGGGCGCGCGAACAGGAACAACCAACCGCCCTTCGAGGTCGCGCTCCGGTGTACGTCGCAAAATTGCCAACGACACCATCAATTGACATTGCAGTTCGACATGCGTGGCACGGTGGCATGCTGGCACCGGTAACGAGTGATCGTTACCTGCGGCCAACTCGGGCTCCGCGTGAGTTGATGAACTCGTCGCAGCTGCGCGCGTTCAAAATCCCAACACCAGAATTTCTCGGGTTTGCGCTTTACAAAGCGGGCCCATTTTCCGTTCGAGTTGATGTCGCAACGCGCTACATACCCAATTCGTTCGATTTTAGTGTCGTCCTTAGAGGCGTTGCACCCGATATCGATCGACACGACTCTATTGACGCGGTCGAGAGTCTGCTTGTGCAACTCGCGGCCCACGGATTTACACATCCCGATCTTAACGTCAAGAACATTCTGCTGTATCGCAATGGTCAGAAACTGCTTGCGGCCGTCCTTGATGTCGACGTTGTTCAATGGCGCCAGGAGGTCACTCCCGCAACGACGATGTTCGCAAACGTCTCTCGCCTTGCGCGTTCCATGCGAAAGGCCGAGCGACAATTCGGAATCGCGATAAAGGACGGCGAACTCAGTGCGTTCGTCGACCGCATGTTATCGGCAACACCAGTGAGTGCGTTGCGACCAGGCGGCATCGGAACAGCGAACCCACGCCAGTGACGACCCCGCCCCTTCCGCCGGTCAAGTTCGATCGCATTTGTATCGTCATGATGAGCGCCGTCGGCGACGTCGTGCATGTGTTGCCGATTATTCATGCTCTCAAGGCGCATCAGCCGAGTGCGAAAATCACGTGGGTGTTGCAAGCGGGGCCGTCAACTCTGGTGCGCGGCCATCCGTTAGTAGACGACATCGTGTTGTTCAATCGCGCTGGCGGATGGCGCGAATTCTTGAACGTGCGTCGAGAACTCTCCACGCGACCGTTCGATTTGGTTCTCGGCCTGCAAGTGTATTTCAAGGCTGGTTTGATCACAGGCTTCGCACACGCACCAGTTAAACTCGGATTCGACCGCGCACGTGCGCGAGATGCCAATTGGTTGTTCACGACACACAAAATTCCGCCACACACTGGACAACATGTTCAGGATCAGTATTTCGAATTCCTGACGGCACTCGGTGTGCAGCATGGTGCGCCGCAATGGGGTCTTGGGCCCTGGAATGCCGAAGAGCGAGCATGGCAATCGTCATTTGTTGACCAGTTCGCGCGACCAATTGCGCCTATCGTTGTAGCAACGAGCAAGGCGGCCAAAGACTGGAACGCCAATCGCTGGGCAAAAGTCGCGAATGCGCTCTGGCACGATTTCGGTTTGCAACCAGTGCTCGTTGGTGGGCGCACCGATCGCGAGCTCGCCGCGGAACAAACAATTATGAATGTTGCGCCGAAATCACACTCTGCACTCGGCAGCGGGCTTCGCAAACTCAGCGCAATTTTCGATGCGTCGGCGCTTGTGCTCTCTCCCGACACAGGACCGCTGCACATGGCGGTAGCACTTCGCGCGCCTGTCATTTCGTTGATGGGTTACACCAACCCCAAACGCGTCGGGCCCTATGACTACTCGCGCGATTTGATGATCGATGCGTACGGCGATCCGGGAGAGGATTACCCACTGGACATGTCGTATCGCGAAGGGCGAATGCAGAACATCACCGTCGAAAACGTCCTCGCGATGGTCGAGCGCTGGCGTGCACGCTATTCTGCCGAGCGGCTGGCCAAACTGAGCCCGCCGAAATGATAGCGCGCACCAACATCTTCACAAAGCCGAATCATTCGACCCAACGGTAGTCCCATCACGGCAAAGAAGTCCCCGTCAATGCGCTCGACAATCGTGGCACCGAAGCCCTGAATGCCGTAGGCGCCAGCTTTGTCCATGGGTTCGCGAGTGGCGATGTAGTCGAGAATGTTATCGTCGCTCAAATTTCGAAAAGTCACTGCGACGCGTTCCACTCCTGATACGAGTTGCTCGCCATGCGCAACTGCAACGGCAGTCACAACCGTGTGCGTGCGGCCACTCAACTGACGTAGCATGCGTGCTGCGTGCGCGTCGTCGGAAGGCTTCCCGAGTATTTGTTCGTCAATCACGACGATGGTATCCGATCCGATTACCAGTGCGCCGCTGTCACGCGCGGCAATCACGCCCGCTTTTGTTCGCGCCAATCGCTCGGCGTGATTTTCCGGCGGCTCATTGGGAAACACTGATTCATCGATGTCGGCCGGCACTACGGTGTGCGTGACACCAATGAGCGCCAGCAGTTCGCGTCGTCGGGGTGACTGGGACGCGAGCACTACGCGGAGTGCGGGCGACGTGGTTGTCTCAGCATGATCAGGCATGGGCATGCAGATTAAATTACGACAGATACACGCATCGCCCAACGCCTTCTTCAGCAACTCGCTCATGTCTTCCGAAAAAACACCGACTGCCCCCCAATTGTCCAACTATGCCGCCAATGACGAAAAAAAGGGCACGCCCTTGCACTTCGAGACCTTGGCGATTCGCGCGCAAATGCCGGTTGGCCCGGAGCGTGAGCACTCAACACCGTTGTATTTGACGTCAAGCTTTCGCTTCAACAATGCCGAACACGCCCGGGCGCTATTCAGCGATGAAGTGGCCGGCAACGTTTACAGTCGCTACGCGAATCCGAACACCGACGAATTCGTCAACAAGTTGTGTTTGATGGAAGGAGCGGTCGATGGCCTCGCGACTGCTACTGGAATGTCCGCAGTTTTTGTTGCACTGGGCTCGCGACTTTCGTCGGGTGATCACGTGCTCGCGGCGCGCGCACTGTTCGGATCAACGCACCAATTGCTCACGCGCGTGTTTCCGAAATGGGGCGTTACACACACGTATGTAGACGGCACCGATGCCGATGTTTGGTCTGCCGCCATACAACCAAACACGAAAGTGATTTTTGTTGAATCGCCAACGAATCCGGGGCTCGAACTATTCGACATTGCAATGCTCGGAACGCTTGCTCGCGAGCGCGGGCTGCAGCTCATCGTGGACAATTGCTTCGCGACTCCGTATTTGCAGCGCCCCATCGAATTGGGCGCGACGTTGGTTGTGCATTCGGCCACGAAATTTATTGACGGACAGGGGCGCGTGTTGGGCGGCGTCATAGTTGGTGACAAGGCATCAATTGCTGAGGCAAGGTTCTTCGCGCGTCACACTGGTCCCGCGATGTCGGCATTCAATGCCTGGCTTCTTTCGAAGTCGCTTGAGACGCTCGTGGTGCGCATGGATCGCCACTGTTCGAACGCGCTTACGCTTGCTCGCCATTTCGAGGGCCACGCTGCACTCGAAGCGGTGCGGTATCCGTTTCTCCCGTCTCATCCACAATACGAGCTGGCGCGAAAACAGATGTCTCAGGGCGGAGCTATTGTGGTCCTACTCGTGCGCGGCGGGCTCGAACGCGGTCGGCGGTTTCTGGACGCGATTAAGCTGTGCTCACACACGCCGAACCTCGGTGATAGTCGGTCAATTGTCACACATCCGGCATCCACGACGCATTCGAAGCTTACAAACGATGAGCGCGCCGCAGTTGGAATTGTTGATGGGCTGGTGCGAGTGAGTGTTGGATTGGAACATGTTGATGATATCATTGCCGACATTGAGCAAGCGCTCGCGGCGAGTTAGTATTATTACGAAAGGAATTCTCGTACAGTTAATGCTGAGTTCAGATTCATTCCGAACATTTCCCATGAGCTACAAGTGTAGCTCGTGCATATATCACTTGCAGTTGCATATGCAGCAAAACTCGTGCGCTGACGACAACAACATTCTCTCACTGGTGAATCGGAAAACTCGGTAGAGCATTGGACTACTGGGGGAATCAATTGACGAGGTGTTTCAACAGTGTGAGGCCGTCATTCGTTCATCACATATCGACTACAAGTTAGGAATGCTGTTCGCTTCTCTCTCAAGCCAAAGCGTTACGGGACCGTCGTTCACCAGTTCGACCTCCATGTGCGCACCGAATACTCCAGTTTCAACCTGCAGCCCTCGTGCTCTGAATAGTGTGATGAAGCGTTCGTAAAGTGATCTGGCGTGTTCCGGTCGAGCCGCTGCAATAAAACTCGGTCGACGACCTTTGCTGGCGTCTCCGTACAACGTGAATTGCGACACAAGTAGCAAACCACCGCGCACATCAGCGAGTCCAAGATTCATCTTCTCCTGGGTATCGCTGAAAACGCGTAGAGCTGTTATCTTTTCAACCATCCACTGGAGTTCAGGCTCACCGTCAGAATGGGTGAGCCCGACTAGGAGGAGGAATCCGGTACCGATTTGACCAGCAATGCGGCCTGGCTTTCCGTCGTCGGAATGAACGCGAACTTCCGCTCGGCTAACTCGTTGTAAAAGAA
>JBDUAX010000327.1:0-5251 GCA_040004455.1 Gemmatimonadaceae bacterium | reverse complement strand
GCATCCTTCGCTGCATCAGTGGCCGCTTTCTTGAGCCGACCGAGCTGCGCGGATGCAGTCTGTGGCGCGAGAAGCGCAAAGGATGCCAGAGTGACGCTTGCGACGGCCATCGAAAAACGACGATTGTGCAACATGTGTGCTCCGATTGGTGAGCCTGAGGCAGAATTCGCCTGCAGAATGCAACGATGCGGCTGGTCTCGCCTGAATCAAATGGCCCATAGTCGAATCGCAAGGCTGATTCGACGCCTTAATAAGGCCTGGAAATTTCACAGCGATCGTCGCTGCTCATGCTACGGGAAAAGTCTTGAAATACCCCAGCGATCATCGTGGCGCGTATAAAGAATGCGATCGTGCAATCGGCTCGAACGTCCCTGCCAGAACTCAACCGTGCTCGGCGCGACGCGAAAGCCGCCCCAATGATCAGGCAATGGAATTTCGCCGTTTGCAAACTGTTCCTCCAAGAGGGCCACACGTTGCTCGAGCTCGGCTCGGCTCGCCAGTGTTGAGCTCTGCGCCGACGCCGTTGCGCCAATGCGGCTGCCGACGGGACGCGAACGAAAATATGCTTCGGATTCCGCACGGCTCACGCGCGACACCAGGCCGTTAATGCGTACTTGGCGCTCCAACGCGGTCCAGAAAAAACATAGCGCCGCCTGTGGATTATCCGTGAGCTCGCGCCCTTTTTGACTGCGATAGTCGGTGTAGAAAACAAAACCGTTGGCGTCAACACCTTTGACCAGCACTATGCGAACTGAAGGCGTTCCGCTATTCGTCGCAGTTGCCAGCGACATCGCGTTTGGCTCGGGAATCTCGGCTCGCTGCGCCTCTGCAAACCACTTGTTGAATTGCGCGATGGGATCGGCCAGCACATCGCTTTCCGTTAACGACGCCATGCGATAGTCTGTGCGCAAATCAGCAAGTGACATTGTTTGAGTTGCGTTTGTGATCGCGCTTAAACTTCTACCAGCGGCAACTTCGCCCGCGGATAGTTGTCGGCCACATCGGTCAACAAATCGCCAGCCATTTCTTCACCGTCTGGTGTTTCGAGAACAAATCCGCCGTCTTCAATCATGCGCATGTCTTCGCGCGCAGTTTGACCCTGTGTTGTCAGATAGTCGCCAATGAAAATGGAATTCGCGGGATACAGCCCCATGGACTGCATGCTGCGCAAATGCACTTCGCGGCCGCCGCTGATGCGAATTTCCTGGCGAGGTAACAAAAAACGATACAAGCAAAGTATGCGCAGGCAGTGACGCGGATTCAATTCGCGCACGTGCGCAAACGACGTTCCCGGAACCGGGATAAGAAAATTCACCGGAACGCTTTTCACTTCGAGTTCACGCAACGACAACGCCAGATCAATCACGTCATCATCACTCTCTCCCATGCCGAGAATGCCGCCGCTGCACGTTTTCATACCGGCGTCTTTCACGGCTTGCACTGTGCCAACGCGATCACCAAATGTGTGCGTGGAAACAATTTCCGACGTGAAATTCGCCGACGTGTTGAGATTGTGATTGATGGTTTCGACGCCAGCCTCTTTCAATCGCTGCACCTGCTCAGCGTTTAATAAGCCCAGGCAAGCACAAATCTTGAGATCATGCTTGGCGCGCACCGCGCGCACGGCATCGAGCACTTTGCCGAAAACGGTTTCACCAGGCGAACGACCGCTGATGACCATGCACAAGGTGCCCGCCTTTAATTCTGCTGCGCGATCGGCTGCTTCCATGATGCGATCCTGCGCCATCATCGGATACTTTTCAATTTCCGCTGATGATATTTTCGATTGCGAGCAGTAGCCGCAGTCTTCGGGACACAATCCGCTTTGTGCGTTCAACAGAAAATGCAAGCGCACCCGATTGCCCCACGCGGCCTGGCGCACGCGATACGCGGCGGCGAGCTGCGACAACAATTGATCATCCGGCGCATTGAGCACCGCACGCGCATCCTCGCGCGAAATGAGCTCACCGGCCAACGACATGTCTGCCAGGCGATTCCAATCGATCTGCTTCACTGCGAAAAGAGACATCAGTCGAGAGAGGAGTTATCGGTAAAGGAAAGCGCCGAATTGGGCATCAACAAACGATCAAAACCTGCACCACGCGCGGCGGCAGATAAAGCGGCCGTTTCGTGAACGCGGTCAATCCACGGTAAACGATAAATCGGATATTGTGGTAGTAACGATACCAACGCGTCGTAGTTGGTTGCTTCCGCAATGCTGGGATCGTGATCGGAGATATCGGTGAGCACCACGCAATGCACAACCAATCCGGCGCTTTCCGCAGCGCTAATTGTCAGCATCACGTGATTCAGCACGCCCAGGCGATTGCCCGCTACCACAATAAGCCCTGCGTCCCACTGCTTGAAAAGCTGTAGAAATGAAAACGTGCGCGTAATTGGCGACAGAAGTCCACCCGCGCCTTCAACCACCAGCAAATCGCGATCGAAGGTGAGTGTTTCCCGCGCTCGTTCCAGAATTGACAGATCAAGCGTGATCCCCGCGCGCTCAGCCGCAATCATGGGCGCGAGCGGCTCTTCCAGCGTGATTGGATTGACCAACTCGATGCCGTCGTCCTCGCCTGCGGCCTCCGCAAGAATCGCGGAATCGGTGCGCACGCCGTTCGCTGTCGATTCACGAATGCTCACACCGCTCTCAATCGGCTTCATTGCGGCAATGCGAAGCCCCAAAGAACGACCACGCGCCGCCAGCGCAGCGGCCACGACTGTCTTACCGATGCCGGTGTCGGTGCCAGTAACGGCAACAATGCGGCACGCTGCACGAGGTTTCGTTGGGCTTTCAGTCATGTGGAATTGAGTGCAAGGCGTTCGTGGCACGCGCACCATCCAGAAAACCGCGTACGACGTCGTACGCCTTATTCAACTCTCCATCAGTAGTGCAGTACGGCGGCAAGACATACGCAACGTTGCCGAGCGGACGCAGTAGAACATCGTTCTCGAGAGCGTACGCCGCTAGCTCGCGGCCAATGTCATTTAGATAGTCCGTCTGCGATTTGAGTTCGATGGCCGCGACTGTCCCTATTTGGCGGGTGTTTCGAACCCCCGGATGCTTCTTGAAGGTCAACAACTGATTGGCATGCGCGACTTCAATGCGAATGCGATTGTCTTCACTTTCTTCGTCGTACAACTGCAGCGCCGCCAACGCCGCGGCACAGGCTATGGGGTTCGCGGTGAACGAATGGCCATGAAAGAACGTGCGACGGCGATCGGTGCTCAGGAACGCATCATAAATCGCTTCACTCGCGGCTGTCGCGCCGAGCGCCATGGTGCCGCCCGTCAGTCCTTTCGACATGCACAGCAAATCCGGTGAAATTTCTGCGCGTTCGCACGCGAACAAGGGGCCAGTGCGCCCAAAGCCTGTAAGCACTTCATCGGCAATGAGATGCACTCGCGCTTCCATCGTGCGTTTGCGAATGGCTTGCAGTATGCGTTCATCCCACACTCGCATGCCCCCGGCACCAAGCAGCAATGGTTCAACGATAACTGCCGCGAGTTCGCGTCCGCGCGCGTCAATCAACGCATCGAGCGCAGCAATCGTGTCTCCTTCGCTCGGGTCGGGCAAGCGTGCGACTTCAAACAACAATGGCTCAAACGCTGCACTGAACAATCCGCGCGCACCAGCCGCCATCGCACCGAACGTATCGCCGTGATACGCGTTGTCGAGCGCCGCAATGAGTTTGCGCGGTGCGCCGGCGTTCACGTACGATTGTAACGACATCTTGATTGCAACTTCAACGGCAGTCGAACCATTGTCGGAAAAAAACACGCGCGTCAGTCCGCGCGGCAAGCGAGTGACGAGTTCGGCGGCGAGTTCCGTTGCTGGTGCGTGTGTAAAGCCAGCAAACATTACGTGGTCAAGCGTGCGCGCTTGTTTTGCGATGGCGTCAGCAATTTCCGGTCGTGAATGACCGTGCGTTGTTGTCCACCACGACGAAATTCCATCGAGAATAGCGCGACCGTTTACATCATAAAGCCACGATCCTTCAGCGCGCGCAAGAACAACGGGAAGTGGTGCACCAAGGTGCTGCGTGTACGGATGCCAAAGATGTGCACTGTCTTGCAGCAGGATGCGCTGCATTTCGTCGATTTCGATATCGCTATCGGCATCAATGTCGTTTGACCGATCTGTCACGCTACGATGCCTCGCATCGCTTCCAAAAGACTGGCAGCAAACGCGTCAATCAATTCGGGTGGATGCACGGCGCTTACCGACAAACGAAGTCGAGATGTACCCGCGGGTACGGTTGGCGGTCGCACTCCACCCACCAGGTAACCTCGGCGACGCAAATCGAGTACGATAGCCATCGTGAGCCCGGGGTCGCCGATTTTGATTGGAATGATGTGCCCCTCGGAAAGGCCGGCTATTTCGCGTCCGCCGGCGCGCAGGCGGTCGCGCAACTGACGCGCGCGATCTCGTACCGCATCACGACGCCATGGTTCCGCTTTCACAATGTGCAGCGCTTCGAGCGTTGCCGCAGCCATTGCAGGCGGTGTGCCGGTGGTGAAAATGAATGCACGTGCAGTGCTGATTAAGTACTCAATCAAACTGCGTGAACCGGCGACGTAAGCGCCCATGGTGCCAAATGCTTTGCCGAGTGTGCCGACAACAACGTCGATGTCCTGCGACACGCCAAAATGCTCTGGCGTTCCGCGTCCTGTGCGCCCAAGAATTCCGGTGCCGTGTGCATCGTCAACGTACGTCCACGCTTTGTAGATTTTTGCCAGTGCAACCAGTTGATCGAGTGGAAACAGGTCGCCGTCCATTGAGAAGACGCCTTCCACCACGATCATCCGTCGACGAAACCTTCCTTTGTCGGCTTCGAGCATTCCGCGCAGTGCATCAAGGTCGCAATGCGGAAAAATTCGCTTTGTTGCGTTCGACAACCGACAACCATCGACAATCGAAGCGTGATTCAATTCGTCGGTGTAGATGACATCCCCGTCGCCAACCAGCGCCGGAATCGCGCCGATGTTCGCCATGTATCCTGCCGGAAACAGCAACGCGCGCGCGCACTGTTTGAATGCTGCGATTTCGTTTTCGAGCGCTTCGTGAATGGGGTGATGTCCCGAAATCAATCGTGCGGCGCCAGCACCTGTACCTTCCGCTTGCAACACCGCAGTTGCAGCGCGTGCAATTCGCGCATCCGAGGCCAGTCCCAAATAATCATTCGACGCAAAATCTGATACGCGGTCATGCTCGATCAACACCGATCCGCCGCGTCGTTGGCGAACG
>JBDUAX010000326.1:0-5262 GCA_040004455.1 Gemmatimonadaceae bacterium | reverse complement strand
GCGTGAATGACGCACCGGCACTGGTGACGGCGAATGTCGGCATCGCAATTGGCGCCGGTACCGACGTGGCCGTCGAAGCAGGAGACATTGTGCTGGTGCGCAGCGACCCACGCGACGTCGTGCGCATTGTGCGCCTGTCGCGTGCGACCTACCGAAAGATGGTACAAAATTTGTGGTGGGCGGCCGGGTACAACATCATTGCAATTCCTCTGGCCGCCGGAGTTCTGGCTCCGTGGGGCGTGGTGCTAACACCGGCGGTCGGCGCCGTGCTCATGTCAATCAGCACCATTGTCGTCGCGGTGAACGCACAATTGCTGAGACGGGTGCGGCTGTCGGCATGAAGCCTGATTCGCATTGGCGAGCAAAGCTCGCATCGTATCAGCCTGCAGCGGGGATTCTCATCACGTTGTAAGTTCGCGGTGCTGAGCGCACATTATTGCAATGCAATCGAAAAAATCGGCCCAGGTGGCAACGGAACACGCGCAAAAGGGGTTCGCGTTTCGCGTCGCGAAACTGCCATCGTACACGCGATTGCTCGTATCGATTATCGTGGGAGTACTGGTGGGCGTCCTTCTTCCGCAAAGTTGGCGCAGTCAGGTACGACTCGTGGCGTCGTGGGATGCGTTCGCGCTCACATCATTGTGCTTGATCTGGTTCACAATTTTTCGTATCGCACCCAAAAACATTCGGCACGTCGCGCGCGTTGAAGATCCAAGTCGCGCACTGTCGCTGATTCTGGTGCTATTTGGTGCGGGAGCCGCACTGTTGGCGGTGGTAGTGCTACTGCAATCAACCACGACGATGCAGAAGGATGTCAAAACACTTGCGATTGTACTCGCCGTCAGCGCCGTTGCACTTGCCTGGTTTCTCATTCACACAGTTTTTACGCTGCGCTACGCTCACATCTATCATGGCACCGGTGAAGTGACTGTTCAGGCAGCGACGTCGACCAGCAAAGAGCCGACGAACGGAACAACCGCGAAACAGAGTGACGACGAAGCGGCCGGTGGTTTGGACTTTCCTGATGATGCCGAGTGTCCGGAGTATCTCGATTTTGCGTACTTCGCTTTCACAATTGGAATGACCGCGCAGACTGCCGATATCGCAGTGACGAGTCAGAAAATGCGGCGCAATGTGTTGATGCACGCGATTCTTGCTTTTGCGTTCAACACGGCCGTGGTGGCGCTGAGCATTGGGGTGCTGACGTCGCTGTTGTAGAGTGGGCAGCGTCGCCAATGTGAAGCGAGTGCAAGAGCGAGTGGCTCCCTGTCCGTGAAGATTCCCCCCAAACTGACGTGGCCGCTGTCCGCTGGCGGTAGCACCGGTTTCGCTCCATACTCACCGTCAACAACTTCCCACAGGAGTCATCCGTGACCGGACAACCCCCCGCTCCAACCGGCAGCAGCCACAAAGTTGCTGCAATGGCATTAGTGATTGTGTGCGTGGCGGTTTCCTACGTGATCTACAACGCCGTCAACCCCTCGTTCGAAAGCACCAGGCAATGCATTGCGAGCGGCAACAGCCGGTGCGGTTTGCCGACTTGGGCTGGGGGTCTTATTGGTCTGACACTGTTTTTTGGTTTTGGCGCGGCCGCGCGCGCATGGAAGGGGAAGTAGCTCGCGTCAGTTTGCGCTTTGCTTCAGTTCCGCTAAGTCATTTACCACTTTTGCATTCGTAGCCACACGCTTCATGACGTCGAGTGCGAATTCGCAGAGCCCGCGCGCATCAATCAAATAGCATTTCGCGTTGCCAGCATTCCCCCCGTGATTATTTGTCGCCGTGAGATAACTGTCAACAATCAGCGCGAAGAAACGATCGGTCCAATGCGCGTGTGCGCCGCCACTTGAATCGTACTCTTTCATTTCACGCCACACGCGCACGCCGTTCTCAAGCACGGGCACTTTGAACTGCGCCAGAATCTTGTCTGGAAAATCTGCAATGGTTTCGACATAATGCAGAAATGTCACGGTGTCGTGATCAGCGCCAACAATTAGAATCTTGCCATTCAACTGCAGAAAACGATCGAGTGCGCCCCCTTCGCCAAACGCAAAGTCCCACGGTTCCGGAAACAACAAGTATTCCGATTGTTTTCCCCAGGCAATGAAGCGCGTGACGTGGTTGCTGGCGACGGTGCCCGGATACGTGCGCAAGAACTCCACCAGCGCGCCATTGCTGCGATCACTGCGCGCGGTCTGTCCATCAAACACTGGAAGTTTCTCCAGCACCTCCGCTTCTTCTTCAGCAGTCAGATTTCCGCGCCCCACTTCATCCGCATACTGCGGACAGCCGGCGTACATCAAAAGCGTTCCCTTTTCGGTTAACGCGTCTTTCAAGGCGAGATGAATCTCATCGGCGCCGCCAGCAATCTCGCCGACGCTTCGCACCGATGCGTGCACCATGACGACATCGCCAGGAGCGATGCCGAGTTTGCGGAAATCATTTGCGAGTTGCGCGCGTGTGTGCATGTGAAGCGTTAATTACGGTCTCGGCGGCATCCATGGTGCCGAGCCGTTCGCGCGCATCCATCCACGCTTGATCAATGGTTTGCTGAGTTCACGCAGCATGGTCGGCGCATCCCACAACCCGACAATGCGCACAGCTTCATCAAGACCGTTGGCGTTTGGTGCGAGCAGCGAGACAATCGGTAATCGCTCGTAACCCAATGAGGTGCCGATATTCCTGGCGGTGATATCGCGCGCGGGATCGGAATATGCAAAAATTGCAACGTTACGAAGCGTCGCCATTTCCGGTGATTCAAGGGTTTCTCTTTTGAGGCGTTGAAAAAATTGACCGTTCACATCACCTGAAACGAGTACCAGCGGTTTGTTCTCGGCCACGGCGAGATTATATGCGTCGGCAACGTTGTTCACATACCACTGAAGCGGGCCGGAGAACGCAATTTTGTTTGGCCGCCGAATTCCTTCAACACACGATGAGGCAGACGCAGTGAATCCGTGCGTGAACGCTTCCAAACGCTCACGCGGATTTCCATGATTGCCGTATGCATTGATAATAGGAGGTACTGAACCGGGAGGGCGACTGAGGTTGATTCTTTCAATCACATCGCCCCACACACCGGGTGAAAGCAGGCTGTCGCCAATCACCCTCATGGCATATTGAATTTCTTCAAGGGCACCGTTCTTGAATCGCCCCTGGTCCTTGTATCGATGCATTATCACGCCGGCGAGGCAATCGGCATCGGTTTCTGATCGCACGCGCGCGGCTGAATAATCAACGTGCAGCATGTATTGCAGCTGATGGCCCCACTCGTGTGCAATTGAGAACACCGCCGTCATGTCGCCTTCGGTGTGAAGCGCGCGAGAAGCGCTGGCCATTATTGATGCGATGAACTCACGCTCGTAATACACCGTGCTGTCCGCGCGACATGCAAATGCGTTTTCCGGCGGCAGCGAGCCACAACGCGTTTCAAAAGTGTTGTTGTAGCCAACCAAATGGGGAGTCACGTACCGTTCGCCCATTTCCTTGAACAGTTGTGCCGCGATTTGATCGATGAATGGCACGTTCGTGCGCACGCGAGCCTCCGACGCCGCAATTTCGGCGGCCGTGGCCGGAAAGCGTCGTTGCGCGTGTAGTGATGCGAGCGGCGCGAGTGCCGCAATTGTCAGTGGGAGAAATGACCTGGCGAATCGAGTTTTTTTGGGCATGCCTAAACCATACTGCTTCCCGGCTTCATTGAATAGATCGATAGATGGCCCCAGGTTCAATTGACAGCCAATAAAGCCCTGGCGCACTTTTCGAAATGCGACGACGCATCTCGTTACTGCTCGCCCTGGCAATTCCCTTTTTTGCGCCATTGAAGCCCGCATCCGCGCAACCTCGCGTTGCGGTAATCGTGACGGTCAGGAGCGCGCGCGGCGACTCAATAGCAAACGCCACGATTCACGCGACGGCACAGAAAGTTGACACGACGCTTCTGCTGAACAGCATGTCGAGATTGTGATGACATCCAATGCGCAGCTCGAACAGCGGAAAATTCGAGCGAAGTGGATTGGCATTCGCGGTACAATCGGTGACAGCAAAACCAGGCAGCCAGTATCCAACGCCATCATCACAAGTTCTCGCAACAAGGCGCGCATCGTAACCGACAGCACGGGGCACTTTGAAGTTCCATTTGAGCATGGCGAAACTGTGCGCGATGCGCTCGAATCGTCAGGACTTCTTCAGCGGAACGGATTGATTCCGCGCAGGACTCCGTGTACGAAAGACGAGTCGAGATACGTGAGTCCGGGTGACAAGCGGACGGCGGTGGGCACGGTTTCGGTGTGGACACGCAGGTAGTTCAGAATAGAGAATTCGGCATTCAGAATTCTTCATTCTGCTACTCTCGCGTTTCCTCTATATCGAAACGTTGAGAGTCCGGGGTCCAGAGTCCAGGAACACAGAATATAGATTTTGCGATCGACTACCAATTGAGAATTCAGAATCGGATAGATGTACGAATTGACTATCGGGCGGACGCAGCAATCGTGCGCAACTCTGGCAGAACATTCCCAACCTGAATTGCATCGGAATTGGGATTTCCCAAGCCGAAATACAAGTTGCGGTACATCGTGTACAACCTCTCACAGGTTGGCACGGCATCTGGTTGTGGGTTTACAATGCGAAACGGCACACACAGTGCGCGTTGTGCGACCTCCAGCGAGTCGAACACGCCCGCTGCAAGAAATGCGAACAGCGACGAACCCAAACTCGTAATTGGTTTTGATGGAACGAGTACGGGCATGTTCAACACGTTCGCGTACACCTGATTGAGAACGTCATTTTCCTGCGGAACGCCGCCACCATGAATGACTCGATTAATTAAGACGCCGTGCTCACGCATGCGCTCGAGAATGATGCGCGTGTGAAATGCGGTGCCTTCAATTGCTGCGAAAAGTTCGTCCTCGGCGGTATGAGCTATGTTCCAACCGAACGTGACGCCGCCAAGGTTCGGGTTTACCAATACAGTTCGATCACCGTTGTCCCACGACAGGCGCAGCAATCCCGTCTGGCCAGCGCGATAGGAATGCAAGTTTGCCGATAAATCGCGAACGCTCGTCTTAGCGCGCGTTGCAATGGCGTCAAAAATGGAACCGCAGGCCGACAACCCCGCTTCAACGCCAACGTAATCGGGATGCACTGAGCCGCTCACTACGCCGCAAACGCCGGGAACATTTTCGGCCTTCTTCGCGATCGCGATAATGCATGTGCTGGTGCCAATCACGTTCACCACATCGCCTTCAGTAACACCAGCACCCATTG
>JBDUAX010000034.1:0-17813 GCA_040004455.1 Gemmatimonadaceae bacterium | reverse complement strand
CAGTAAGCACCGCGCCCTGAATGGCCGCACCAACTGCCACGACTTCATCAGGATTGACACCCTTGTTCGGCTCCTTACCAAAGAAGTCTTTCACCACCTGCTGAATTTTCGGTATGCGCGTTGATCCGCCCACGAGAATCACTTCGTCAACTTCACTCGGCTTCATTCCTGCGTCGGCGAGCGCCTTCTTCATTGGCTCGAGCGTACGTTGAATGAGATCATCAACGAGCTGCTCGAATTTGGCGCGCGACAACTGATAATTCAAATGTTTCGGGCCTGATTGGTCGGCCGTGATAAATGGAAGATTGATGTCGGTGCTGTTCGCGCTGGACAATTCCATCTTCGCTTTTTCGGCGGCTTCTTTCAAACGCTGCAACGCCATTGGATCTTTCGACAAATCAATTGCCTGATCTTTACGGAATTCTGCAACGAGCCAATCCATAACACGCTGATCGAAGTCATCGCCGCCAAGGTGTGTGTCACCGTTGGTGGATTTCACTTCGAACTGACGCGTGCCTTCCACGTCATACAATTCAAGAACTGAGATATCGTACGTACCACCGCCGAGATCGAATACAGCGACTTTTTCGTCCTTCTTTTTGTTCTTGTCGAGACCGTAGGCGAGGGCCGCAGCCGTCGGTTCGTTGATGATACGCAGTACATCAAGACCCGCAATTTTACCGGCGTCTTTTGTTGCCTGGCGCTGCGCGTCGTTGAAATACGCCGGCACCGTGATGACGGCTTTCGTCACCGGGTGGCCGAGGTAGTCTTCGGCCGTCTGCTTCATTTTCTGCAGAATCATTGCAGATACTTCGGGGGGCGTGTAGCGCTTGCCACCCACTTCGACAGCGGCCACGTCGTTCGGGCCAGCGACAATTTTATATGGGACGCGTTTTTGATCTTCCTGGGCGTCGGCTGTCCGACGACCCATGAAGCGCTTGATTGAGAAGATGGTGTTGGTTGGGTTGGTGACCGCTTGACGCTTGGCAATCTGACCAACCAACCGCTCTCCGTCTTTCGTGAAACCGACGACGGATGGCGTGGTGCGGCCACCTTCGGCGTTCGGGATTACGACAGGGTCGCCGCCTTCAAGAACGGAGACCACCGAGTTTGTGGTACCCAAGTCGATACCGATGACTTTTTCAGCCATTTTACTCTCGTTTAAGGGAAGTTTGTTGGGGCGCATTCAGCGCTCGGCTCCTTACAAAGCAATCTTGGGACCGCAATTTTCTGCCGAGCTGGCTGGACAATACAGTTCAAAAGTCACGCCTAGGCCGCCGAGTTGGCAGACCGACGTTTTGGCAGGACCGCTTCACGATCGATCAGTGACCGAGGTACGCGATTGCGGAGGTCGTTTGGCAGTGAACGATCGATTGTAAAAAGTTCCGCAGAACTTTGAAATACCCGGTGCGAAATGTTGGCGGTGACACAATCGTTACGCGTCACGCCGTTCCTGATGCGTGCCTGAACGTTTTCTTCCTGTGCGTCCAGCGCGCCAAATCCCTAGCCATAGCCCATTCGTGAAGCTCTTCTCCCGCGACGAAGAATTTTTCAATTCCTTTCGGCAGTTAGCCGATCACATTGGACAAGCAGCGGTTTTGCTGGGCAAGCTCTTTGATTCACCGCGTGACTCTCAGCGTATAGCCGCCGAGATCAAGAAAGTGGAGACCGATGGCGATGAGATTGTACACAATATCAATCAGCGCATCGACACAAGTTTTGTAACGCCGCTTGACCGTGAAGACATTCACCTGCTCGCAAAGCGTCTCGACAACGTGATCGATTTGATTAACGGCACATCACGGCGAGTCGTAATGTTTCGCGTGACTGAGTCGCGACCAGGGGGTAAGAAGATGTCCGACGTACTGGTGCGCGCGGCGAAGGAAATTCAGACGTCGATTGGCGATATCAGCAACCGTGCGAAGATGCAGGTGCACAGCCGCAGCATGAAGGTACTCGAAGAAGAGGGTGATGGTTTGTACGCGGAGTCGATTGGCGCGCTGTTCGAGCCGGAGTTGCCGGCAATCGAGGTACTCAAGTGGAAAGAGATCTTCGATCAACTCGAAAACGCGATTGACGAGTGCGAAGACGTCTCGAACGTGTTGGAAAGTATCGCACTCAAGAACAGCTGATCGACTCGTGGTTTACTACGTACTGGCAATTGTTGCCGTCGCGCTGTTTTTCGATTTTATCAATGGCTTTCACGACTCCGCAAATTCGATTGCGACAATCGTGGGAACTCGTGTACTCAGTCCGCTCGCGGCGGTTATCTGGGCTGCTTCCTTCAACTTCATTGCACTGTTTACGACTGGCACCGGATTAGCGAAAGCAATTGGTGCCGGTTACATCGACTTGAGTATTGTCGATGCCAACGTGATTATGGGTGCGTTGATTGGTGCGATTATATGGAATCTCATAACCTGGTGGTTTGGAATTCCTTCGAGCTCTTCACACGCGTTGATAGGTGGCTACGCTGGCTCCGCGGTTGCAAAGAGCGGATTCGGCGCAATCCTGTGGGGAACGAAGTGGATCGAGACGTTGTCATTTATTGTTCTGTCGCCGGCATTCGGAATTCTGGCTGGTTTCATTTTAATGTCGCTTGTGTTTGGCCTGTTCCGAAAAGCAAGTTATGCGGGAACCAGTAAATTTTTCCGCGTTGCGCAATTGACGAGTTCCGCACTCTTATCGCTGGCACATGGCGGCAATGACGCGCAAAAAACGATGGGGCTGATCATTGCGCTCCTGGTAGCCACAAAATCGGCTTTCGCCGGTCAAACGGGCTGGCTATCGAATTTCTATGTGGCGGACATGACGACAATTCCGCTGTGGGTTGAGCTGTGCGCGTACACCATGATCTCGATGGGAACGCTGTTTGGTGGATGGCGCATTGTTCACACCATGGGAACACGCATTACAAAATTGCGCCCGGTTGGCGGATTCTGCGCAGAAACCGGTGGCGCATTGGTGATTTTGACCGCAACACACTTCAAAATTCCAGTTAGTACAACGCATACAATTACTGGCGCCATTGTTGGTGTTGGAGCTACGAACAGATTGTCGGCGGTGCGGTGGGGCCTGGCGGGGAGAATTGTGTGGGCATGGGTCATCACGATTCCAGCGGCAGCGATTATGGCCGCGATCAGTTACAAACTGCTCGCCGCATTTGTACACTTGTAGGAACGTATGACAGGTGCGCCCTTACCATATCTCAATCGCGAGCTCAGCTGGCTGAGCTTTAACTCGCGCGTACTGTCGGAAGCGACGGATGCGCGGGTTCCGCTTTTGGAGCGCTTGAAATTCCTCTCCATTTTCAGCACGAATCTGGATGAGTTCTATATGGTGCGCCTCGCGGGATTGCGGCGCCGAGTCACAGCCGGCGCTCCCCAATTTGCTTCTGAATCGAGCACACCGGCTGAACAATTTGATCAAATTTGCACTCGCGTAAACGAGTTGCTGGCAATTCGTCGCAAGACTTTGCGTGAACAAGTGCTACCCGCCCTGACGGCCCACGGCATTGGTTTTGTGTCGATGTCAGATTTGTCGAAAGAAGAATTGGCGAAGGTTGACGAATTTTTCGAATCGCAAGTATTTCCGGTTCTCACGCCGCTCGCGGTCGACCCGGGGCATCCGTTTCCATATATCTCGAATTTGTCGCTGTCCCTAGCGGTCGAAGTGCGCGACCCGGTGAGCGGCAAGGAACACTTTGCGCGCGTGAAAGTGCCGCGCTCTTTACCACGTTGGGTGCGCATTGGTCGCGGCAACTACGTGGTGCCGCTGGAAGAATTAATTGGCGCAAACCTCGGTGCATTGTTTGCCGGAATGGAAGTGATGCGGTGGTTCACATTCCGCGTCACACGGTATTCCGACTTGGACCTCGGGCAGATTGATCAGCCGGAGGATTTGCTCGAGACAATTGAAGAGCAGGTATTTCAGCGTCGCTTTGGTGAAGTGGTGCGACTTGAGCTGCAACGCGGCATGCCGGAGAGCATGCGACACTTGTTGCTGCAGGAAATGGGTGAGAGCGAAACACAGGTAATTGCGCCGTTGTCTGAGCATGATGTACACGACGGTGACGAATTGCTGGAGCTTGGCGACTTGATGGCGCTGGCTTCGCTGGACGTGCCTGAGTTGCACGATGCCCCGTACACGCCGCTGGTGCCGGCATCGTTGCGCGATTCGTCGCGCACGATTTTTGACGTCATTCGCGAGCGCGATCTGCTGGTGCATCATCCGTTTCAATCGTTTCCTGCGACCGTCGAAGCGTTTTTGAATGCGGCCGCGTACGATCCGCAGGTGCTCGCAATCAAGCTGACGTTGTACAGGACCGGCGGCGAGCCCGCTATTGTGCGCGCGTTGACGGATGCGGCCGAGCAGGGAAAACAGGTAGCGGTGCTGATTGAGTTGCAGGCGCGGTTTGATGAAGAGAATAACATCAATTTTGCGCGCACGATGGAAAGCTTTGGCATCCATGTGGCGTACGGCCTGGCTGGGCTCAAGACGCATGCGAAAACCGCGTTAGTGGTGCGCCGCGATACCGATGGGATTCGTCGATATGTGCACGTCGCGACAGGCAACTACAATTCGCGCAATGCTCGCATTTACACCGACATGGGATTGTTTACCTGCAATCCGCTCATTGCTGCGGACGTCAGTGACCTGTTCAATTCCCTGACAGGGCTGTCGCGCAAGAAATCGTATCGTAAATTGCTCGTTGCGCCCGCAAATTTGCGCGAGCGCACACTCGCGCTCATCGCGCGCGAGGCCGATCACGCGCGCGCTGGCCGCGGCGGACGGATTATTGCGAAGATGAACGCGTTGGTGGACTACGACGTGATCGCGGAGTTGTACGCGGCGTCGCAGGCGGGAGTCGAAATTGATTTGATTGTGCGCGGCATTTGCTGTTTGCTGCCGGGCGTTTCCGGTCTGAGCGAGAACATTCGAGTCATCTCAATTATTGGGCGATTCCTGGAGCACTCGCGCATTCTGTATCTCGCCAACGCGGGAGTGCCTGCGTATTACATCGGCAGTGCTGACTGGATGCCGCGGAACCTCGATCGCCGCGTGGAAGTTTTGGTGCCAATTGAAGACTTGTCATTGCATCCCAAGCTCATGTCGGTACTGGAAACATGCTTGTCGGACAATCGGCAAGCGTGGGATTTGAATTCTGATGGCATTTACGAGCAGCGTCGACCGGAAGAGGGTGAAGCCGAGCGCGGAACGCACCAAATGCTGATGAAGAATCCCTGGGGGTTGATGCCCGAAGCGAACATCAAACTCACCCAGCAATTCCCGGTTGTTACGAGCACGAAGAAACGAAAAGGAAAGCACTCGCACCACGCTTCTGAATAGCCGACCCTAACGGCGAGTGAGACTGGCCGCGAGACGGCTACTCGCCGTCGCCTTCATCGAAGCTGATGACGGTGCCGTCGGGAGCGATAACTTCGACGGGGCGACCGAGTACTTCTTCGAGCAATTCTTTCTTTCGGCTGGCGCCCCAACATTCGAGTCGGACTGTTGCGGCCGCTTCCGTTTGCACGACGGTCACGCGCAATGAATCGGCAGCCCAGCGCAATTTGAGCTTGGAAACTGCCCCAACGTGACCGCGATCGAAACCATCGGCGAAACGCAGCAGCGCGGAAAGTTTGACAATGCGCTCACGCAGTACGCGATCGAGTTGCGCAAAGGCGCGGTGCGTTTTCCTTGGCACTGAACCGCGGTGGTAGCGCGCAATGTGCGCGATCGCGATTTGCTCGGCGGGGGTCATACCAAGGAGTTCGGCGTGCGATATCAAATGATACGAATGCTTGTTGTGCTTTTCGTAATTGATGTGATAGCCCACGTCGTGAAGCAATGCGGCGTCGGAGAGCATGCGCCGATCGACAGCACCCAACTGCAAGCGCGGCGCGAGTGAGTCGAAGAGTTGCAGCGCGAGTAATTGCACCTGTCTGGCGTGCGGAGCTTCGTAGTGGCAACGTTCGGCGAATTCGCGCACAGAGCGTTCTCGGGCGGCGCCGGGATCGGCCACAACGGGAGTGACGTGTGCTGCTTCGAGCAGAATTCCCTCACGAATGCCGTAAGCGGAGGCCGCAAGTTCGTGCGAGTCGAAGCGCGCCATTACCTCGGCGGCGGCCGCGAGACCGGCAACAATGATGTCGGCGCGAGCGGGGTTGAGTCCTGCAACATTCGCGCGTTCTTCTGGATCGAGGCGCTGCAGCCAATCGAGCACGTGTTCGAGTTCTACGCGCGTAATGCGCGTACCATGCGGTGAGCGCGCGACGACGCCCTGGCGCGCGAGCGACATGCCCGCGAGGTTGGTAAACGTTCCACCGGAGCCAATGACTCGAGTTCCACGCCAGTCTTTCACCGGAATTGTGCGCTTGAGCGCTTCGCGCACGTAGGCGCGCAACGCGCGAACGCCGCGAGGTTTTACAACTGGCGAAAGGAATTTCTCGGTGAGCCGAACAGCCCCCAGAGCGAACGACGCCACGTGCTCAATGAGCCCATCTTTGGCGAGAACCAATTCAAGTGAGCCGCCGCCGATGTCCATGACCATTGAACGACCGGCGCCCAATTCGAAGTGAGCGAGTGCGCTGCGAAACGAGAGGAGTGCTTCTTCAGCGCCACTCAACACACGAACGGTGAGCCCCGTTTCTTTCAGCACACGCGAGGTAAATTCGTCGCCGTTGGACGCATCGCGCACAGCGCTGGTTGCGACAATTTCAATGCGAGCCGCGCCAAGCTGTTTGGAGAGCGTCACCATTCGTTGCACGGCGACGACCGCGGCGTCGAGTGCAGTTTGCCCGAGCGCGCCAGTGCGCTCAAGGCCTTCGCCCAGGCGCGGCATCGTTTTCATTTCATCGACAACGCGAATTTGCCCGGTTGGCGAGACGTCAGCGATGATTTGTCGAACGGAATTCGAACCGATGTCGATGGCCGCAATTCGAACATCGACGTTGTTGGTAATCGGCTGCGACATGTTGGCGGGAGTGCGCTAGCGCGGTGATTCGGTGACGTCGGCGGGAGGTGCTTCTTCGTCGAACCGATGACGAATTTGTTTGCCCTCTGCAAGGTACACTGCGTCTTCACCAATGTTGGTCGCAAGGTCGGCCACGCGCTCGAGATTGCGGCTCACCAGCAACAGCTCAAGCGATGGTGTGATAGTGCGAGCATCGGCCATCATGTGCGTGAGCAAAACGCGAAAAACTCCGTCGTGCAACTCATCGACCTGTGCATCCGCCCGACCAACCGCGCGACCGAGTTGGCCGTCGCCGCGGATGAACGCGTCGAGGCTATCGCTGAGCATGCTGCGCGCGCGACGTGCCATTTCCCCCAGCGAGGGAACGGATGGCGGAACGGCGCGGGTTTCAACAAGGCGAATTGCGCCCTGTGCGATGTTGACCGCGTGATCCCCAACGCGTTCGATATCGCTGGACACCTTGATGGCTCCGACGAGGAAGCGCAAATCGCGAGCCATCGGTTGCTGAAGTGCCAGCAACGAGATTGCGAGATTCTCGGCCTCGACTTCCTGGCGATCGAGCTCTTTATCGGCGTCGATGACGGCCTGGGCTTTGTCTTGATCACGTTCCCAGAGCGCCTCCATCGACAATTCAACAAGGGATTCCGCGCGTTCGGACATGGCAAGCAATCGCTGCTTGAGTGTTGCAAGTTCATCGTGGAAATGTCGATAGCCGGTCGCGGATTCCGCCATCAGCCAAACCTGCCGGTAATGAACGCTTCGGTTTGTGTATTGCGTGGGCTCATGAACAGTTGGCGAGTTTTGTCCATCTCAACGAGTTGGCCCTGGTAAAAAAACGCAGTGTGATCGGACACGCGAGCGGCCTGTTGCAAGTTATGCGTGACCATCACAATCGTAAGCTCCCGACGTAGTTCGAAGAGCAGTTCTTCGATGCGCTGCGTCGCTGTTGGGTCGAGCGCGCTTGTGGGTTCGTCAAGCAACAGAACTTCGGGATCGTTCGCGAGTGCGCGAGCAATGCAAAGGCGCTGCTGTTGTCCACCCGAAAGCGTGAGAGCGGATTCCCTCAAGCGATCTTTGACTTCCTCCCAAAGGGCGGCGCGTTGTAACGAACGCTCAACAATCAAGTCGAGTTGCGCACCCCTCGCGGCACCATTCAGTCGTGCACCGTAGGCGACGTTGTCGAAGACCGATTTTGGAAAAGGGTTGGATCGCTGAAATACCATGCCCACGCGTTGGCGCAGCAAACTGGTGTCAACGCTTGATGCGTAGACGTTATCGCCGTCGAGAAGAATTTCACCGGTTTGTGTGAAATTCGGGATCAGATCATTCAGGCGATTGGTGGCGCGGAGCAACGTGGTCTTGCCGCAGCCTGAGGGGCCTACAAGCGCCGTGACCGCACGTGGTGCGAACGCGAGACTCACATCATGCAGCGCCGTGACGGGGCCAAAGCGCGCGGAAAAATGGCGCAACTCAACGCGGCCGAGCAACGTGGAGTTCATCCGAAACGGCCCGTGACGTACGCTTCCGTGCGCGAATCGCAGGGCGTGGTGAACAACGTGCCCGTGTCCGACATTTCGACAACTTTGCCATTCAGCATGAACGCCGTGCGATCGGAAACTCGCGCCGCCTGCTGCAAGTTGTGCGTCACGATGATGACTGTCACGTCGCGGCGCAAATCGTACACGAGTTCCTCAATGCGTTGCGTGCTGAGCGGGTCGAGCGATGCGGTTGGCTCGTCGAGAAGCAGAACTTGCGGCTCGGTTGCAAGCGCTCGCGCGATACAGAGGCGCTGTTGTTGTCCGCCAGACAAACTCAAGGCGCTGGCGTTGAGCCGATCGCGCACATCATCCCACAGGGCGGCGCGACGCAACGCGCGCTCCACGCTATCGCGAACTGCACCGCGCGCCGAGCCAGGCGTGCCAGGACGAATGCCGGACGCGACGTTTTCGTAAACAGTCATGGTTGGAAAGGGCGTGGCGCGCTGGAAGACCATGCCAATACGCCGACGCAAGGTCACCACATTTGCCGTTGACGAATAGATGTCGTCGCCCGCGATGAACGCGCGACCGCTTACGCGCGCGCCCGGAACACGCTCGTGCAAGCGGTTGAAGCAACGCAACAACGTTGATTTGCCGCATCCAGATGGGCCAATAATTGCCGTGACTGCGCCCGCCGCGCAAAGGAGCGAGACGTCATCGACTGCGGTTCGCTTGCCAAATGTTGCGACAATATTCTCGGCGCGGAAGTCAACGGCGTGGCTGCCCTTAGACACGCGAGCTACCAGAAACAGTCGCTGCGCCCGAGAGCCGCTGACGCGAACGCACCGCAACTCGCGACAACAAACCAATGACGAGCACGATGAGTACGAGCACCAGTGCGCCAGTCCACGCTTGTGCGCGCCAGTCGTCATAGGGGCTAAGAGCGAACGCGTACACTTGCAACGGAAGCGCCGCGATTGGTTTGCTCAAATCCCACGACCAATACGCGTTACCCAACGCCGTGAACAACAACGGCGCAGTTTCTCCAGCGATGCGCGCCATTGCGACGAGCGCGCCCGTAATAATTCCGGGTAGTGCCGTGCGAACTACAACGACAAACGCTGTGCGGAATTCGCTGAAACCAAGCGCGAGTGCGGCCTCACTCAATGCCACTGGAACGAGACGCACCATTTCCTCGGTTGCGCGAGTAACGAGTGGAATCATCAACACACCAAGTGTCAAACCGCCGGCGAGCGCCGAGAAATGTCCGACAGGTCGCACCAACAATTCCCACGCGACAACTCCTAAGACAATACTGGGCAGCCCATTCAACACGTCCGCAAGAAAGCGAACAATGTTGGCAAGGCGACTTCCGCGCCGCTCCACAAGAAAGAGTCCGGCGCCTAAACCGATTGGCAAACTCACCAACGACGCGATTCCGATGAGCAACATTGTGCCGCCGATTCCGTTTGCCATTCCGCCGCCGCTCACGCCAGCCGGTGCCGGCAGGTGAATGAAAAATCCTGCCGACAATGCGGAGAATCCCCGCACCACGATGTGGCCAAGTATGAGTATGAGTGGGAGAAGCGCAAGCGCCGATGCAACATAGATCAACACAATCATCATCGAACCCGAGCGACGACGCACAGCAATTGTGCGGGCAAGCACGGGTTGATTGATTTTCGCAGTGGGTTCCGTCGGCACGATGTCGCTCATTCCGCGCTTGCGACGTGCTGCGTGCGCAAGACCAACCAGCGAGCCAGTGCGTTTACTAATACGGTTACGAGCAGCAACGCACCGGCCACGGCCATCAACGCCGAAACGTGCAGGGCGGTCGATGCTTCTACGAATTCGTTGGCGAGCAGCGACGCCACGGTGTACGCGGGATCAAACAACGAGCCCGGAATTGCGTTGCGATTACCGATGACCATTGCGACTGCCATGGTCTCGCCGAGCGCGCGCCCCAAACCGAGCATGACGCCGCCGACCAGTCCTGAGCGGGCGAATGGCAATACGGCATCACGCACCATTTCCCAACGCGTGGCGCCGAGGGCGAGTGCGGCTTCGCGTTGCGATTGCGGTACGGCGGATAGCACCTCGCGCGAGACAGACGCGATGTACGGAAGAATCATGATGGCCAGCACAACCGATGCGGCCAACAAACTTGGGCCGTAGGGTGCGCCAGCAAAAATCGGAATTGACCCGAGCTTGAGTGTCTGTTGCACAAACGGCATGAACGTTTCGCGCATGAACGGGACTACAACGAACAATCCCCACAGTCCGTACACGACGCTCGGAATCGCCGCGAGCAGATCGATCAAATACGCGACGGGGGAACGCAGCCATCGCGGTGCAAGCTCAGCGCACAGAATTGCGCAGCCGAGTGCGAGCGGTGTTGCGAGAACGAGGGCAATGAATGACGAGGCGACGGTGCCAACGAGAGCCGGCAGCGCGCCAAAGTGATTGTGCGAGACATCCCAGTTGGAGCCAACCAATATCTCCGAACGCGCCGTGATAATGGCAGGCCATGCGGCAACGATAATTACAATCGCCAGCAGGATGAGCAGGGCGGGAATAACCGACGCGCACGTTGTGATGAACGTTCGATACAGCGCATCGCTGAATGGGCGGTAGGCGCGATCGGCTCCGCGTTTCTCACTCGAAGAATGCAGCGCGACGTCACTCTGCGCACTCGTGTTCGGCAAACTTACCAACGTCAGGGAACTGAAACGGCGTCGAGACGTTGCAACACGCGCGCAGCTGTGGCCGTCGGCAGCGGAACGTAGCCGAGTTCAGCCGCCATGACGCCGCCGTCTTTGAGGGCCCAACGAAGAAACGAGATGAGTTCCCTGGTTTTTTCGGCGCCAATGTTACCGGGCGCAATCAGCATCCAGGTGAAGGACGCAATTGGATAGGAATCGGGTCCGGGTGCGTTCACAAGGGAGACGCGAAAATCGCTGTTGTTGTTTAGAGAATCGGTGAAACTTGCCGCGGCAGATGAGATTTCGAATGGCTGCGGCGCCGCGAATTTTCCCGCGCGATTCCTGATGTGCGCAACTGGCAAATAGTTTTGTCGCGCGTACACCACTTCGAGATAGCCAATGGCGCCGTTCATCTGCTTCACTTGACCGGCGACTCCTTCGTTTCCTTTTCCGCCAATTCCGGCAGGCCACCGAATATCTTTGCCGCGTCCTGGGCCGTTCGCCCAGTCGGTGCTTGCGGATGTGAGATAGTCACTCAGAATGTACGATGTTCCACTGCCGTCTGCGCGATGAATGACGAGAATGTCCTTCGCGGGAAGCGCGGCGTCTGGGTTGAGGCTTTTGATTCGCGCGTCATTCCAGCGAGTGATTTTGCCGAGGAATATTTGCGCGATGACTTCGCCGGAGAGTTGCAGCGGTCGTTTGAGCTGGGGCAGGTTATATGTGATTGCGACGGCACCGAGCACAGTAGGAATGTGCAGCAGTCTTCCCTTGGGAGCGGACGCAATTTCTTCGTCGGTCATTGGCACGTCGGTCGCGCCAAAGTCGACGGTTTCGGCGAGTACTTGTCGAATGCCGCCGCCAGATCCGATTGATTGGTAGTTGATGCGAACGTTGGTGCGTTGCGCGTAGTCGTTGAACCAGCGCGAGTAGAGCGGGTAGGGGAAGGTAGCGCCGGCGCCGGTAAGGTCGACTTTGGGATCGCGTTTGGCGGCTTGAACGGTGTTGGTGTCGGTTGTGATCTTATTCGCGGCATCGCTTTTGCACGCAACAAGTGCGAGACATGCAACCGCAATTGCAAATACCGTAGTCGCGATCGTCAAGGGTTTTGAGCGAAAGTTCACAGATCGTTGGCGAAGCTGGTGAATTTGAATAGACCGTCGCGTTCGATGATGGAGATTCTCACTGTCAAATCTGCGCCAACCATATGGCAGCGGTGTAGCGTGACTGTTTCCAGTTTTTGCGGTGCGTCGCAGGAATAGCTTTTGAATGCGAAGGGTGTCGCGCGAACGCGATCACTAAGGCGGCCCAGCCCCTTATCACTTTGTGCGTTGAGTTGCATCCAGAGAATATCGGGATCGAGTTCGTACGGCGGTTTCGATTGCGGCATATCGAGATAATACAGCCACGCGTACTCGCTGACGTTGATTCGCAGGGCGGGGAATGCGGTTTTGTCGTTAACTGCGAGTGCGCGAACAAAGTGCGCCACCAGCGAGTCGCGATTGTTTGTTGCGGCGTCGCCGAGTTTGTCCGGGTGCGTCGGTACGTTCTTGCGAAATCGGGCGATCATCACGGCCGCTTTGTACTGACTGTCTGCAGAAGCTGATGACGTCGGCGTAACTGTGGGTGTCGTTGTTGCAGGCGCTGGACTCGTTTGTTCGCGACAAGCGGTCGATGCGAACAATGCAATCAACACAGCGGTCGACGCGAAACGGTATGAAAGGTTCATCGAATTACAGCGAAAGTTTAGTGGATAATGACACGTCGGGCCGACCCTCGGAAAGGTCGGCCCGACGACTAGAGCCTGAGCTTCGAGTCGTGCTTAGGATTACGGCAGAATCACGAGGTTGGCTTGACGTTCGTAATTCGTCCAGCCGGCCCACCATTTTGCGCCGTTAGGATCGGCGGCACCACGATAGGCTGTCGCGACAAACGTTCCACCGAAATATCCGGCAACACGCGCAAGCACCTTGGCCGGAAGAGTGGTCAGGCCGCCTGTACGAGCTGCTGACGCTGCGGTGAGCGACCAGTCAAGCGTCGCGAGTGATGGTTGTCCACCCGCTGCCGGTACTGACGAGAACAGCGATACAGGATCGGCCGTTAAATCGTCGTTCGTTGCAAAGTTCGTCTTCTGGCCGAAGTTCGTGCCGACAGGATCGAAATTTCCACCAGCGTTCGAGATGAAGATGTTATTGCTGATGAACAAGCTGTCGATCGTGCGCATGTTGTCGGTTGCAGCGTCGCGCACATCAAGACCGATGCCCTGAACGCGAGCCAGAATTCCGTTAAAAAGCGATCCACCAGTTCCACGACGAATTTCGGCGCCGTTTGCATCCTTCAAGTTGCCGGCTTTGAAGACACCCGCTCCAGTGCTGAGCAAAGTGAAGTTGGCAAACACAGGCATTGAATACGGCTTGTTCGTGTAATCCGGGCAGCCCGGCTTGTCGTTTTCGCAGCCGTCCCCCTCGAACAAGTGCGGATCTTGCGATGCGCTTCCTGTTCCTGGACGCGGCGTTGGTGCGTAAGTCTGCATGCCAATCAGGAACTGGCTGCGGCCGTTATAGCCTTCGGTCCAGTCGAAATGGTCATCGCCAGATTCGTACGACACGAGATATCGGGTGTCTACTGAGCCACCGAACCATTCGAATGAATCATCGAGGCCGTCCATCGCTTCGAGGTATTCAAGCGTGGTGCCACGACCAACGGCGTACATCGAGAAGGCATTGAGCTCTTGATCGGTGTCGACGGCGTAGCCCGCGTACTCAACACGCACATAGCGCATAGTGCCGCTATTGTCGTTTGGATCGGTGCCGCCAGCGTAGTTCTCACCGGTGTTCTGAATGCCCCCGGCCGGGCCTTCCGTAAGCGTTGTTTGAACGCACGATGCATTCAATGCGTTCGGGCAACCGCGGTTAGCAATAGCCTTGCCAATGATGATGATGCCGCCCCAATCGCCCGGCATACGCTGACCAACCGCGCGTGATGACGTGAAGACAATAGGATTTGTCGCCGTACCGACAGCGTCAATCTTGCCGCCTTGCAGAATCCACAATGAACTTCCGTTCACATTTGGATCACCAACAATCTTCGTGCCTTCCTTGATGTGCAAGGTGACACCGGTGCGCACTTTCACGAAGCCGCTCAGGATGTAGTTCGTGTCGCTCGTAAACGTGCGGTCGATCGTGATGTTACCCGAAACCGTAATCGTCAGCCGATCTGATGTTGAGGCTGAGGCGACCGCGCTGACAACGCTGGTATCGCTCCCGCGCACCGTTGTAACGCGATACTGATACGCAGTATTGGCTACCAGTCCGGCATCGGTGTACGACGTCGTGGTCACTGCGTTTGCGACAGTAGTAAATGTGGTGCCTGTGCCCGGCGCACGTTCGACAAAGTACGTTGCGCCCGACGTTCCGCTCCAGGTTACGCGAAGCGAAGTCTGTGACAACGCAGTGACGAGCACGTTTGACGGTGCGTCTGGTTTCGTAACGACAATAGGTTGAGTCGTGCCATTGTCATCCTTACAAGCAGTGAAGGCAAGGAGACTGGCTAGTGCGCCGAGCGCGAGTGTCGAGCGGAGTGTGGGTCGCATGTGTGGTCAAGAATGTGGAGAAGCGAAGAGCCCCACAAAGTTGCTTCGTGAGGCTCTCGATTACGTCATGAACACGTCACGGCTGGGTCACGGCGTAGCGCCCGGAGTCCAGCCAAATCCGACTGACAGCGTGCGGCCAGTGCGATAGCTGATGCGTGTCACGCCGCCTGCCGTTTCCTTGTACGGCGCGTCGAGCAAGTTGCGTGCGTTGATTTTTGCGCTCAACACGTTGAGCAGCGGGAACTGCAACGACAGGTCGAGACCGTTCCGCGCTTCACGATACGTATCTGGAGTTGGCTTGGTGCCGGTCGTTGTAATAGTGCGACCGACAACGTTGTACAACACGGTCGCACTCGCGCGACCGCTCAGGTTCGAGTATGAAAGACCCGCATTCACGACATACGGCGCTTGTCCAACCATCGGACGGTCGGCGCTGGTGAGAGCAGAAATATCAGTGTTGCCAGGCGTAATCTTGCTCTTCATGAGCGTCACGTTGCTGAAGCCGCTCAGTGAACGGAATGGTATCGCAATAAATCCGAGATTCTTGCGGGCTTCGAGCTCAATTCCGTAGTTGTTCGCGCCGTCGGCGTTCACAAAGCTGTAGATGTTTCCGCCGTTCGTTGATATCTGCACGCGTTCAATCGGATTCGCGAAGTTTTTGCCAAACAAGGCAACGCTCAGTATTTCGCCCGGGTTTGGGTACAGTTCCCAACGCGCGTCAAAATTCGTAATCAACGCGCGCTTCAATTTCGGATTTCCAACGAAGTCGAGATCGCCAATTGGACCACGATCTTGCAACAATGAGAGTTCCCGATACTCAGGTCTTGAAAGTGTACGCGAGGCCGAGAAACGAATGTTCTGCCGTTCGGAAAGGCGCACATTTAACGCAAGCGACGGAAGAACATCGTTGTTCTTGTAAGTCGAATCAAATTGATCGCCAGTATACTGACGCGTGTTCAAATTGAGTTTCCAGTTTTCAAGGCGTGCACCACCAACTAGTTCCAAACGGCTTGCGAGCGGGACCTGCAGCATCGCGTAAGTTGCGAACACTTGATCATGGGCCGTGTACGTGCCAGCAGTAGGATCGACATTCAAGGTCACGCCGTTCGTTCGTGCAGCAAGCATTGGAAAAATCAATTCCGGCGCCTGACGCAACTCGTCCGCCGTTGCCGCATTCGAAGAAAAGTAAAACGCTTGACTCGTCGCGTCACGATCAGTCGATCGCAACTGACTTCCGATCTTGAGCTTCCAAGCGGCCGTCTCGCCGAAAGACTTCGAGTAATTCAGCGACGGTGTGATGTTCGATTCGTTCAACGTCGAATAGAAGCGGCGGGCGCCTTTGGTGTCGCCCAACGCCAGAATGTACTGATCAGTCGGTTTGTCACGACGGGAAAAGAGATCGGTGCGATCGGGTTCGCCGCGAGTCACCCCAGCGGAAGTAACGGCAAAATCGAGCGATTGGTTGCTACCAAATGTGTGTTCAATCTTTAACTGATCGGAGCGCACCGTGCGCTCTACAAAATCCAACCAGCTACGCTTGACGCTGGAAATTCTCGCTGTTGGATCGTTGGTCTGACCCTCGTCGAAGCCCGCATCCAAATGCGCTTCGTTGTCGGCCGAGCGATTGTACATGTTGTTGAAGGCCACCCGCGTGTGCGAACCAACGAGTGTGCTGAAGTTCGCAATACCGCCCCACAACACACTCTCGCGACCGGTGGTACCTTCGTAACTGTTGTAAGCCCGAACCTGCGCCGTTCCGCCGCCGACGACGAGTTGGCGCAACTCGTTGCGACGCGATTCCTGAGTGTATTGATAGGACAGGCTGCCCACGTATCCAAACGAGTGATTCAGAATCGCAGTTTGGCCGCCTATCGACGCGCCGTAAGATGAGTTTGGAATACCGGTCGTGTTGAACGGTGTCCAGTTGTTGTGAATTGTGCTCAAATACTGAGTGGAGAGAGCAGGGCTCAACGTTCGTGACGTCAATCCGTCAACAATTGAGGGAATTGCGCGACCGCTTCCTGAAAATCCAAGCCACTCAGTGCCCAATCGCGCGCCGGAAATGACATCTCTGCTCGTTACAGCAGAATTGTAACCGACTGACGACGAGAACGTGATTAAGCGCTTCGCCGGGAACTCGCGCGTGGTGATATCAACTTGCGCGCCGCTGAAATCACCAGACTGATCTGGCGTAAAGGTCTTGCTCGTCGTAATCGTCTGCAATAGCGCCGACGGGAACATGTCGAGCGGAACGACCTTGCGGTCGGGCTCGGGACTCGGCACACGTGCACCATTCAATGATGTCGTTGTGTAGCGCTCACCAAGTCCGCGCACAAATACATACTTGCCGTCCTGCACGGTCACACCGCTCACGCGTTGCACTGCCTGCGCGGCGTCCTTGTCAGGGCTCTTCGCAATCTGCTCGGCAGTCACAGAGTTCGTGATGCCTGTACCCGTGCGCTGATTGTCGAGCGCCGAATTCACAGAACCGCGTTCCAACGTGGCGGTTACAGAAACGCTCTGCAGTTGCGGTGTTGCGATTGACATCGTGACGTCCTGCTCGAGCACGCCGTTCGCATCCAATAGAAGTCCCGTTACAGTCTTCGCGGCATAACCGATGCGACGAACCTGCAACGTGACCGTTCCCGCCGGCACTTTGAGCAAGTTGAATCGTCCGTCAATGCCGGACTGAGCGCCCATCGTTGTGCCAACGATCTGCACCTGCGCGTCGCTCACGCCCTGACCGCTGGCCGCGTCAATAACGCGACCTGTAATGCGTCCCGTTGGTGTCGCCGCCTGGGCGCCAGCTACGGTCGTACTTGCTCCAGAAACAACAACGGCGGCCGCTCCCACGATCGCCGCTTGAACTCCGAATGAACTCGCAACTGCCAACGTAACGCTGGTACGCGCAATGCTCGACAAACGGATGAATGTCCGCATGATGATCCGAAAAGAATGGGCCTGCAGTCGGACGGGGCGCTCTATACCCCGGCTCCGGAATGCCACAAACCTCCGTTACGTGCGTCGCGATCTCCCCACGGTTTTGCAACGGAATTGTCACGGAA
>JBDUAX010000706.1:0-1587 GCA_040004455.1 Gemmatimonadaceae bacterium | reverse complement strand
TGTTCCACCAGGATCTCTCCCAGAGGACGATGCACAGTGCGTTGCGTTCCAAGTGCGAGCATTAACTGCTGCGGCGTGAGTTTTCCAACCAGAATGAGACGCTCACCCAGCCGGAGACTGCGGGCAACAATGGGAGGAATGGAGTGTTCAGTTTTGTCCCACGCCATGGGAACGCCCTTTCGCCGACTTCGGAAATACTGGTATGCCGCTCTCATGGTGGCCGACATATTCACGATGTTGCTGAAGGGCGTGCGAAAGATAGCGAGAATTGCTTGCGTGGGGCCATAGAACTTTCCAACGGCAATGGCGCGCTGAAGCAATCGATTAATCATGACCAACACACCCAAAATGAACAGCACGGTAAACAGTGCGTCGTTCAGGATGAGCGGCAGGTCAGGTTTGTTAAAGGCGCGTACCCACTGGTAGCCCAGAATCGAGAACACGAATAGGTATCCGAAGAACAGCACGAGGTATCCAAGTGGAGCACGACGATCGTGCGCGAGCATCCACTTGAGGCCGAGACCACCGGGCCAGCCCCACTGCTCCCATGATTGAAACACAATTCCGGCCATCCAGCGTGTGCGCTGGCGCACAGCGGTCTGAAATGTGTGCGGGAACGGCGCGAACGTCGCGACCAGCTCTTCGATTTCTTTGCCCCCTTGCGGTGCGCGTAGCCGAACGCGCTGTGCGACGTATCGAGTCTTGCGCCCGGAAATCGCCATCTTCAAGCCGAGATCATAGTCCTCGGTGAGCGAGTTGGTCGCGAATGGCAATCCACCCGTCGTATCGACCAGTTCGTCCAGCGCATTGCGGCGAATTCCAGTTGCGACGCCAGCCGACGGTACAAACGGCGACAATAGTTGACGCACATACATGTTCTTCGCGTATGTCTCCGCAAATTCATCGATGTACGTACCGGCAATGAAGTCGTAGAAATTTGGCGCTGTCGAAAACACCGGCAGCTGAATGAAGTCAGCGTCGGTATTTCGGAAATGCCAATTGAGTACGCGCGGCTCGAGCGGATGAATGATGTCTTCCGGATCGTGCATCAACACGAAATCGTAGCGGCGCTTGGTGCGCACTTCGTGGCGAATAACATCCGACAACACCGCGTTCAAACAATCGGCTTTCGATGTTGGTCCGTCGTGCCCGGTTGTTACGCGATACACGTGCGGGAGGTACGCACGAACGCGATCAACTTCAGTTTGCGTTTCGGGGTCGTTGGGATACGTGCCGATCCAGAAATCGTAATCACCGTAATCGAGGCGCCCGGCGTTGTACGTGAGCATGCGTCCGATAACTGCCGCCTCGGCCCACGCGGGAATGATGATCGCAACGCGCGCTTCAGGTTCGGCTTCGAGTTGTGATTGCGTGAGTACCACGCGATTCCACCAGCCGAGGAATGCTCCAAGCCAATAGGTGATGTCGAAAATCAGATCATCTATCGCAAAAATGAGATAGAGAACTGCGAGGTAAATTACGCCCCACTCAATCCAACTCATGGTTTCGCGAACGGGAAACTTCGAAACAACCCGGTCACGAACATGACGCGAAAGTCGTTGTAATTTTGCGCCGGTTGTGTTCCGA
>JBDUAX010000705.1:0-1590 GCA_040004455.1 Gemmatimonadaceae bacterium | reverse complement strand
GTGTTTCCATCGGTGCGATCTCGCGCTCCTTTGGAATATCCAACCCATTCATCGTTTTAGTCGTTTCCTGCCTATGAGCCTTTTTCCAATCGTACTAGCCGGCGTTTTGGCCGGGGGACCGGCCTACGCACAGAATGCCACCATCATGGGCCAGGTGATGGCGCCAGAGAATGGGCAACCGGTTGGTTTCGCTACGATCTCGGTACTGTCGCAAGGCACTCAGTATCTGGCTGGTGACAAGGGTCGATTTGTCCTGACAAACGTGCCTGTGGGTACCGTGCGTCTCCGCTTCAAGCGAATGGGGTTCACAGCAAAGGACACGACATTCTCCGTATCGGCCAGCGATACTGTTCAATTGCGGATCGAGATGACGCGCCTCGTTATCGCACTGCCGGCTTTGGTGGTAAGCGGCACATGTACGAACGAAATGCCATTCCAAAATAAATCAGTCGACTTGGCGGAATTGTTTGATCAAGTAAATCAGAATGCCGAGCGCATGAAATTATTCGCGCGCATAACCCCGGTCACGCTTCAAGCGGTCCAGGTGCGCAGCACACGCGATCTGGAGAACCACTCGGTGCCGATGAGCGTGGATACGATCGAGCGCGGCCTACTACCAGAGTGGTCTTACCGGCCGAAGCAAGTGCTGCGCGAAAAGAACCGGATCATGATGCCTGAGTTACCACACTTCGCTGACACAGCCTTCACGAACAATCATTGTTTTCACTATGCGGGTCAGACACGCTTTGGAACCGACTCCGTGGTTGCGGTTGATTTCGAACCGGTGCCCTGGCTCGACAAGGAAGTCGATCTCAAGGGCACGATATATCTTCGCATTGATGACTATCAGCTTGTGGGTGTGCGATCGACGCTCAACCGAATCCCATCGCAAATTCGACGGGTACTGAAGGAATACACAGTATTGGCGCGCTTCAACGAGGTCGCACCCGGAATACCAGTGCTGGCAGAGATCGAACTGGAAAACCGTATGGTCGATCCGAAGAGACCAGGCTTTTTCCAAACCACGAATGTGTTCAACGTACGCCGAGACAATGTGAAGGGAGCATTAACTGATTCCACGCACCAGTTGCGCTGATTTCGGCGTTGCTGGAGGATCGGTAGCCGACGCCGCGATGGCGCGGGGGTAGGGCTTCGCATCACAGCGCGCGGAGTGGCGCGCCGTCGAGTCCCGCTTGTTGAATCATCAGTTCAAGTTGCTTGCGCAGAATATCAACTTCACGATTGCTTGATTGCGCGCGCAGTTTCTTCTCGTACTTCACGTGAAATTTGCGGGCCGCCGCCAACGCCGCTCTTCCCCGCACTGCAAGCACCAACGTCTTGGCTCGGCCATCATTGGCGTCGGCGACTCGCTCGACGTAACCGCGATCGCACATTTCATCAATAATTTTTGCGGCGCCCTGATTGGACATTTGTAATTGCTGTGCGAGATCGCTCAGCCGTAATGCATCACTGGCGAGCGCACGAAATACATAGCCATAGGCGCTACCCAGGTCGTCGAAACCACGCGAGAGAAGGTCGGCGCGGAGTTCGTCGGTGAATCACTGATAGGCGAGCGCGAGCAGAATGCCG
>JBDUAX010000033.1:0-17877 GCA_040004455.1 Gemmatimonadaceae bacterium | reverse complement strand
CAGGTCCGAGTTTGTACTCAGCATCCACTGGCCCATCAAGGTTGGTTTGGAAGCGCGTGCTCGCATCGCGAAACAGCGAGAGTCCAAACAACTCGGCGCTTACTCTCGATAGCGTCGTGTCGCTTGAAGCGCCGCTATCAACAATGGCTGCGGCTGGCTTCCTGCGCGGCGCACGGTTCGCGGCGTCATTCAACCTCTCGAGATCAGCAACGTCGATCGAGTCAGCGATACCCAACGCACGAATAGCCGCAAACACGTTGCTGTTCGGTGCGGAAACATTCGTCGTCTTCGAGCCGGCCATGTAGTCATCCAGCAAGTTCTCCGGATAACCCTCGGCTTTCAGTCGCGCACGAATTTGGTCGGGGGTGAGATTACTCGCCATCATGCGTTGGCGAATTTGCGCGACGAGGTCCGGGCGGTTCTGCAACAGCGCGGCCGCGTCTTCGGGACGCGGCCTTACAGTTTGAGCAGCAACGTTTCCAGGAAGCGCAAACACCGCAATGGCGGCTAATCCAAACGTCAGCGCACCTGCTAATGCTCTGTTCACGCCTCTCATGAAATGCTGGCGTCGACTACGAGTCGCTGCGTCCACTGCGGCGTGCTCAAGTCGGATGCGCGGCGCAGTGCGCCGTTCAATTCCTCTGTCGCCAACGCCGGAGCATCATCGGTGCCGAAGTCTTCAACCAAATTGCGAATCATGGCGCGCAACGATTGATCGTCGACGATCGAACCAAGTTCGAGGCTTCGGCGCAACGCTGCAATTCCGGTTTGTGCATTTGGGCGCAACGCCGCTTTCCGGGCGCACAGGACCTTCGGATGCTCGGTTGGCACCGCCTGTTCGGTGCCGAAAAACATTTCTTCGTACAACTTCTCTCCCGGACGCGCGCCCGTGAATTGAATATCAACGTCGGTGTACGGTTCCAGTCCCGACAACTGAATCAAGTCTCGCGCGAGGCTGAGAATGGTGATGGCCTCACCCATGTCGAGACAAAACACCTCACCATTTTTCCCAAGCGCGAATGCCTGTAGTACCAGCTGCACCGATTCGGGAATGGTCATGAAATAGCGACGCATTTCGGGATGCGTAATCAGCACGGGCCCACCGCTTCGAATTTGACGAAGGAACGTGGGCACAACCGAACCGCGACTGCCAAGCACATTTCCAAATCGGACTGACACATAGGCGCGGCCGCTGTCGCGCGCAGCAATCTGCACAATCTGTTCGGCGATTCGCTTCGACGCGCCCATTACGCTCGTGGGGCGCACGGCTTTGTCGGTCGAAATCAACACGAGGTGCGGAACCCCCGCGGCGAGCGCAGCATCGACAACGCTCTGCGTACCCAACACGTTGTTGCGAAGCGCTTCCATCACGTTCGATTCCATCAGCGGCACGTGCTTGTGCGCCGCTGCGTGAAACACAACCGACGGCGAATACTTCCGCATCACCGCGTCCATCGCCCCGCGATCGCGCACGTCCACAATAATGGGCACAATTTCCAGGGACGGGTACCGATCGTGCAATTCTTGTTGAATATCAAAAATTGAATTCTCACCCCGCCCAACCAACACCAATTGCCTGGGATTGAGTTTGGCCAGCTGACGGCACAACTCCGCACCAATCGATCCGCCAGCGCCGGTAACGAGCACGGCTTGACCTTCAGTGAGCGTTCGAACCCGATTGCTGTCAACCTTGATTGGCTCGCGCTGCAGCAGATCTTCAATCCGAATTTCGCGAAGTTTCGTTGCGACTTCGGCTGTGCCGATCAACTCGAACACGCTTGGAACGGTGCGCGCCTGCAGCCCCGCATCGAGCGCCAGCTTCATGATGCGACGAATCACCGTCCCGGGCGCCGACGGCATCGCAATGATCACATGCTGAACGCCCAGCGATTTCGCAGCCGATGCCAGCTCATTGATCGTACCAACAACCGGCAAATCGGCGACCAGCAACCAGCGCTTGGTTTTGTCGTCGTCAAGAAATCCAATCGGCGTAAACTCGGCCTGCGGATGGGCACGCAATTCGCGCGCCGCCATTTGCCCCGCAGCGCCTGCTCCAACAATTAATGCGGCCGGAAGTTCGCGACGGTGATTGCGCAGCTCGCGGCGGCGCCGCGTGAAACGTGCGGCCAATCGCGGTGCAGTAATCGCGACCGCTACCAGTAGTGTGTCCATCGTGAACACTGAAAGCGGCATGCGCTCGTTTGTGAACCGCAACACACTGAACAGCACAATGGCAATTGCGAAGGAAACTGCCCCGGCAATAACGCCGGCGGCCAGCACGCGCTCCAATTCTGCCACGCTAGCCAACGACCAATAGCGCCGGTACAAACCCATTGCCCAGAACAACGCCAGCCGAACCGGTACCGACAGCGCCAGGAACCAGATGAAGACGTAACGCTGCTCCGTCTGCAACCAGCTGAAGCCTTCGAAGCGAATGGCGTACGCCGCAAGGCACGCCAGGAACAATCCGACGACATCGAGCATGAACATGTGCCGATTGCGCAGCTTCAAGCGGCCAAAAACAGCCACACCGCTTGCTGGCTGAGGCAGTTGGTTCGGGGTCGCTATCACTGCGGGACCGACTCCAAACGAGTTCGAAATTTCAGACTGAACAGACGCTGCCCCCGGGCGAGATGGATCACACTGCTATTTCGGAATTTTACCGCGCCTCGGCAAGATAGCGGAGGTGCCCAAAATTCGTTCAGGTAAGAGTGAAACTGATGCGCGTGATCTCCGCTGGAATACTAGGCCCAGAGGGGAGCTGGGGTAAGCTGAGCTATGAGACGCGTCTCAATCGCCAATCTTGAAATAATCGCGATACCAACTCACGAAATTCGCGATCCCGGTCTCAATGGGCGTTTTCGGTGCAAACCCAACGTCGCGCGCCAGGTCGTCGACATCGGCATAGGTGGACGGCACGTCTCCCGGCTGCAGGTCCATCATGTTCTTTTCCGCCACGCGCCCCAACTGCTTTTCTAACGTGCCGATAAGGTGCATCAACTCCACCGGATTGTTGTTGCCGATATTGTAAATGCGATATGGCGCGCGACTCGTTCCAGGGTCGGGAGTATTTGAATCCCAGTCAACATTCGGGCTCGCAATTTTGTCGCTGGTACGCACGACCCCTTCAACAATGTCGTCGATGTAGGTGAAATCGCGCTGCATTTTTCCGTGATTGAACACGTCAATGGGACGCCCCTCCAAAATGGCTTTGGTGAAGAGGAAGAGCGCCATGTCGGGACGACCCCACGGCCCATACACCGTGAAGAAACGCAAACCGGTGGTTGGCAAACCGTACAAGTGACTGTACGTATGCGCCATCAGTTCATTCGCTTTTTTCGTTGCGGCATATAACGACAACGGATGATCAATATTCTGGTGAATGGAGAACGGCATCGCAGTGTTCGCACCGTACACGCTGCTCGACGACGCGTACGTCAAATGCTGCACACCATGATGACGACAGCCTTCGAGAATGTGAATGAATCCCGTAACGTTGCTGTCGATATACGCGTGCGGATTGGTCAGCGAATAACGAACGCCGGCCTGCGCCGCGAGATGAATGACACGCTCAAATTTTTCGGTCGCGAACAGTTTCTCCACCGCCTCGCGATCACCGAGTTCTCCACGAACCAACCTAAAATTCGGACTCGTTCCAATGCGCTTGAGGCGCGCTTCCTTAAGCGTCGGATCGTAGTAGTTGTTGACGTTATCTAATCCGACCACTTCGTCACCCCGGGCCAGCAAACGCTCCGTGGTGTGATAGCCGATGAAACCGGCCGCGCCGGTTACAAGAATCTTCAAAGCGGGGTCCTCAGGAGTTGGAAAGCGCGAGCAGTAACGTAAAGCTCAGCATAAGACGATCAGAACGGGCGTAGGTTGCGTCCTAGCTCATCAAAGTGCCGAGAATTGCCGCCGCCACGCTGAAGTATATGACGAGGCCCGTAACGTCCACGAGTGTGGCGACAAATGGTGCCGACGCGCTCGCGGGGTCAAACCCAAGGCGTCGCAACAAAAACGGCAACATCGACCCAGCCAAAGACCCGAAAGTGACGATGCCCAGCAACGCAAATCCCACAGTCAGCGCTATTTCGTGGGGATGCTTGTAGTCGTAGCCCAACTGGAACTGTCCAACGTGAAAACTGCCAATGTTGAAGCCGCCGATATGCCAGTGGTTGTTAAACCAGTATTGCCAAAGCGAAACTCGCGCCACACCAATGATGCCGAGCATTCCGCCCAGAGCCAATCCGGAGGGAAGCTCGCGCATGGCGACTCGCCACCAATCGCGCAGTTCGATTTCCCGCAGTGCGAGCGCACGCAGGATAAGTGAGGTCGCCTGGGATCCTGAATTGCCGCCGGAGCTCATGATGAGCGGAATGAACATGATCAACGCTCCAACTTTCGTCAGGGCGTCGTTGTAATGCTGCATCGCGCTCGACGTGAACAACTCACTCACGAACAGCACTGCCAACCAGCCTGCGCGCTTCCTGATCATTTCCGGAAGCGACGTCTGCATGTACGGAAACTCGATGGCCTCCATACCGCCGAACTTCTGCGCGTCTTCGGTTTGCTCTTCCTGAATTACGTCGATGATGTCGTCAACCGTGACGACCCCCAGCAGGTTGCGTGACGCGTCAACAACGGGTAGCGACACCACGTCGTAGTTCGAAATAATCTGCGACACTTCTTCCTGTGGCATTTCGGGGGGAACGCTTACTACCTCGCTCCACGCCACTTCAGCAATGCGCACGCCTTCGGGTGCCGCCAGTAATTCGCGCAACGACATGACGCCGCGCAAACGACCGTTGGCTTCTGTTGTGTAGATGGTGTACATCGCTTCGCGGCGACCAGCGCGCGCCATGGTACGAACCACGCGCAATGCTTCCTCGACGGTCAAACGCTCGTCGACCGAAACGAATTCGGTGGTCATCAAACCGCCGGCCGTATACGAATCGTATTGCAGCAGGCGCTCAGTTTCTGCCTGGGCGGCCGGACCCAACGCTGAAAGAATTTCGTCGGCCGTTTCCTCGTCGAGCTCATCGAGCGCATCGGCGCGCTCGTCGGGCGTCATTTCAGCGACAATCGTCGCCGCTTCTCCCGCGGTTATCTCCTCGAGGAACTGCGTACGCAAATCATCGTCGAGATACTCAAGCACTTCGGCGGCGCGTGTCTTCGGCAGCGCTCGCAGGAATGCGCGAACGAGCTCTTCGGGCAACGTTTCCGCAACGTCGGCCAAGTCAGCCGGATGCATTTCCTCCGTCTGAGGCGCAATGCTTTCCGGGGCATCCTTGAGCATTTCAAGAATGTCCGGCAACAACAGCGCCGCCAGCGGGCGACTTTCAGATGGGCGTTGGGGAGACATGGCTACCTCGACGTACGCGAGCCGCAGAATTGGTCTGCTCGCGCGCGCAAGTTAGCCCAGCACACCACGCATTAGAAGCAACAGGTACGCAAAGAATTACGAGTTGCTACGAGCCATTTCAAAACCACCACGAAGACTACGCACTGGTCATTTCGTCGATGGGTACAGATACACAAACTGGAGCGTGTATGGCTCGCCAAGATTGAGCTCCAGCCATTCCCACTCGTGTACCGTGACGACCATTTTCCCCTTCGCAAACTGTCCAGTATCAACCTTGACATAAAACGGAAATTGGTACGACCTCGTGATGATCAGCTGGTCACCTTTGCGTTCAAGTAACACAGTGCTGCTATCCGTTCGTGATCCCGCAAAGGATCCGTCTGCATAGACGTCGCGGAAATATCGAACGTCGGCCATGCGAGTTTGCCCATTTGTCATGAGCTGCGCCTTGGGTCCGATTTCGAGCTTGAGAAACGCGGAATCGAGAAATTCCTGCCCTCCCCCACGAAGGAAGTAGAATCTTCGATACGGAACGGATTGACCTTCAACCAACTCAATGTTGAAGCGCTGTGGCACAGCCACGTTGGGCGCTTCGGTTGGGGTGTCGCGACACGCGCCAGCAAGGGCCACGATCCCACTGACCCATGCAACACCAATGCTGCGCGCAAAGGCACGCCACAAAGTTCCGAAAATTCTCGCTCGGCTCATTTCAACCGGGCTCCTTTCAATGTCGCCAGGGTGGCATCTTTCACGAAACGCACTCCTCGAACTCCTAACATGAAACACGTCGCCTTTCTCGGGCTTGGGGCTATCGGAACTCCGATGGCAAAGCACTTGGCCTCACCCGATCTGGACCTGACCGTTTGGAATCGCACGCGCACCCGCGTGGACTCCTTTCTTGAAAGCAACACAGCGCGGTCGGCCGTCACTCCTGCCGAGGCCGCAGCAAACGCCGACATCGTAATTACGTGTTTGCCAACTTCGCGCGACGTCGCCGGACTACTTGATGGGCCCGCCGGCATTCTCGCAACGATGAAATCGGGCACCGTGCTCGTCGACTGCACTTCGGGCGACCCGCCCACTTCGCTAAAGATCGCCGCGAAGCTTGCCGAACATGGCATCGGATTTCTGGATGCACCAGTGTCCGGCGGGGTCGTCGGCGCCATCGCAGGCAAGCTCACGGTCATGGTCGGCGGCGACGAAGCGCTACTGAATCGCGTACGCCCCGTCCTCGAAAAGTTCGGCGCACGCATTGTTCATTGCGGCCCGATTGGATCTGGCGACGCGCTCAAAGCCGTGAACAACGCGCTCCTCGCGATGCACATCTGGGGCACTGCCGAAGGCCTGGTTGCTCTGGAAAAGGCCGGGGTGAAATCGGAAATAGCGCTTGAAGTCATCAACGCCTCGAGCGGTCGCAGCAACGCCAGCATGAACTTGTTCCCCGAGCGAGTGCTTAACCGATCGTTTCCGCGCACCTTTCGTCTCGCCCTGCTCGACAAGGATGTGGGCATCGCTGCCGATTTTGTACGCGCGCAAAATGTGCCTTCGCCGTTGCTCCAACTCACATCGGAATTATTCAGGAAAGCACACGCGGAACTCGGCGAAGAGGCCGATCACGTCGAAGTTGTGCAACTCGTGGAGCAAAGCGGTAGTGCCATCATCGGAAAGAAATCATGAGCGCGGTTTCAACGAACAACACTGTCGCTACTGGCAGCGCTGCGAACGCGGTCGCCACAACTGACGCAATTCGCGCACTGTTTCCGGCGCTCAAACGCGTCGAGAACAATTTGCCGGTTGCATTTTTCGACGGACCGGGTGGGACACAGGTTCCGCAATCGGTCGCCGATGCCATTTCGAATTACCTGCTGCACCACAACGCCAACACACACTGGGCGTATCCGACCAGTATCGAAACCGATGCGATGTTGCAAGGGTCGCGCGAAACACTTGCGGACTTCCTGGGCGCTGATGCCGACGAAATTTCGTTCGGCAGCAACATGACCACGATTCTGTTTCACATCTCGCGCGCTATCGGTCGCACGCTGCAAGCGGGAGATGAAATCATCATCACGGAACTCGATCATCACGCGAACGTCGCGCCGTGGCAGGCGTTGGCGAAGGAGCGCGGAGTCGTTTTGCGCTGGTTGCCTCTCGATCTGCAAACAGGTCGACACCAGGAAGGTGCTTTCGAAAAACTCCTTTCGCCACGCACGAAAGTCGTCGCACTTGGCGCGGCATCAAACATTCTTGGCACGGTCACCGACGTTCGGCGCATGCTGGCAATGGCGCGCGCGAAAGGCGCGATCACCATTGTCGACGCGGTCCATTACGCTCCGCACACGCTCGTAGGCGCACGCGACATTGGCGCCGATTTTATTCTATGCAGTGCGTACAAATTTTACGGGCCACACATTGGTGTTTGTTACGGAAGGAAAGCCGCCATCGAAGCGCTCGACATTCCGCGTTTGGAACCCGCACCCGACTATAGTCCCGAACGACTCGAAACTGGTACGCAGAATCACGAAGGCATTATCGGCGCCGCGGCCGCGGTCGACTTTCTCGCGTCGCTCGCGCCACAAGCGATCGGATCTCGCCGCGAACGCCTGCGCGCAACGTTCGATGCCCTGCATGAACGCGGCGAAGGAATGCTCAGCGAATTGTGGAACGGACTCAGCACAATTTCGGCAGTGACGCTATTCGGGCCGAAGCCGGGAACTCCTCGCACACCAACGGTTTCGTTTCATGTGCGTGGATTTCCATCGCAAAAGGTGGCCGAATTTCTGGCACCGCGCGGCGTTTATGTATCGAATGGGGATTTCTACGCGAGCACCGTTGCTCGTCGGCTCGGACTGGAACAGGAAGGGCTCGTACGCGTCGGTTGTGTCTGCTACAACACCAGTGAGGAAGTCGCGCGATTGGTTGAGGGCGTTCGCGAACTCACGATGCAACACTAAGCGAAGCGAAATTTGAACACCACGCCAGCCAATCGATTCGTATTGATTGCAGCATTCGTTACGCTGGGTTGCGAGAAGCCAGTCAAACCGGCGCCCAAACCACCTGTTGCCGAATTCTTGCTGGCGGCAGGGGACTCTACGTATTGGGTGCGCAGTGGCCCGGATGGGATGCGTGTGCGCACGGCGCCAATCCTGCTTTCATTGGTCGACAATCACTTCTATGAAGTGTTTATCGCCGACGACGTGCACGATTATGAGGACGCGTCATTCGTTACGGCGCGCGCATTCAGTCGCGACGTCATGAAGAACGACTCGCTGTTGGTTTTCTCCGAGGGACGCGTGGAGCGCGAAGATTTTGCCTGGCAACGCGCGCATCCGAACGCCCTTTCACTTGACCCGTCGGATGACGGCAACCGGGCTTCGGTCGCAACAGTCGTCAGTGACGACATCGAAGTTGTTGATGTTCACGGCCCCTGGTTGAGTTTCTCCTACAGGCTCGATGTCGACGTGGATGGTCGTAAGGGGCACGACCATCGCAAGCGCAATGGCGTTCTTGATTTACGATCGGGAGCAATGGCTTCGCTGCACACACTCTTTGGAGATGACGAAGCCGCGCGCGTGCAAACCCTGGCGCGAAAGGCCTTCGCAGACATTCAGGATTCCGTTCATCGCACTACGGACGAACGCGGTGAGGCCGCACGGCAATCACTCAAGAGTTTTATTTTTGACACAATGAGTTTTGCGATTACTGATAAAGAAAGACACCCAGCCGTTGCATACCACGTGGGAGGCCGGGACAAGAATGGCGACGCGCTCTCGCTGTTTCTGCCTACCATTGAGACATCGGCTCCGTCGTGGTGGACGGCGATTTCAGGGTCGATTCCGCGATGGAACGCAGACTCGACGGTTCTTCGTTGGACAAGAAATAATTACGACGTCGTCGCGCGGCCGGCGAGTGACGCCGACGTACTTGGCATCGTGCTCACGTTCAGGAACAGCGCCGGTGAGATGCACACATGGCCTGTTGCAACGGTTGCGTCTCCGGTCTATCAGCTGATCTCGCTCGATGCACCGGCAATCGATAGCGTCACTCGCGCTGCGCTCGTTCGCGCGTTCGATCACAGCACTTCTTCGAGTGGCCTGGCGCATCAGGCGAGTTGGACGCATCGCGATCCATCGTCGTACATGCACATCACTACATTACGCGAATGTCTGTTTCCACCCCGCCAAAGCGCGACGCGTACGCTGCGATACGCATCCCGAATTTTCGGCGCTACATCATTTGCCTGCTCGCGCTCACACTCGGCATTCAAATTCAGGGCACAGTAGTCGGGTGGCAGGTATATGACCTCACACACGATCCGCTTGCACTTGGATTCATTGGCCTGGCAGAAGCGCTCCCTTCCATTGTAACTGCGCTTTTCGCAGGGCACGTAGCAGATACGAGAGATCGCCGTCGCATTGCGCTGGTAGCGCTGGTTGTACTCGTCGGATGTTCAATCGCGCTCTGGACACTGGCGAATTCAATTCGCTCAGTCATTCCAGGCGCGCATTCGCAGCGGCTCACAGGGATTTTTGCAATCATCATTGTCAGTGGCGTGGCGCGTGCATTTCTGACCCCGGCGCGACAAGCGTTGAGCGCCGAACTGGTTCCGCGTGAGTTATATCCGAATGCAATTACGTGGCGAAGTGGTTCGTGGCAGATCGCAGCAGTCCTTGGGCCGGCAATCGGGGGCGGGCTGTATGCATTTGGCGGAACGACCCTCGCATACGCCGTCGATGCCGCGTTGATGATGCTGGCAGTGGTGATCTTGCTGTCCATCAAACATGAATCAGTGCTGCGCGCTGTTTCGGGCGAAGCGATGCTGACATCCCTCACCAGCGGGCTTCGCTTCGTACTCGGCGAACCAATCATACTGGGCGCAATGACGCTCGATTTGTTCTCCGTTTTGTTTGGTGGCGCGGCCGCGCTCTTGCCCGTCTTCGCTGCTGAAATTCTGCGCGTTGGACCGGCTGGTTTGGGAATACTTCGCGCCGCACCGGCAGCGGGTGCCGTCATAACCAGCATAGTGCTCACGCAATTTCCGCCTTTTGAACGCACCGGACGTACACTTTTTCTCGCGGTCGCGGGCTTTGGTTTGTGCACGATTGGTTTTGGGTTTTCAAAGAGCTTCGCGCTCTCGGCGTTGTTTCTCTGGGGCAGTGGTGCGTGCGATATGATCAGTGTGGTGGTGCGCAGCACCTTGCTTCAGGTGCGTACGCCAATCGATTTGATGGGGCGCGTGTCATCGGTGAACCAAATCTTCATTGGATCATCAAATGAAATCGGCGGCTTTGAATCGGGGGTGACAGCGCGATGGTTTGGCGCTGCCAACAGCGTGATATTCGGTGGACTGGCAACACTTGCGGTCGTCAGCATTGTTGCCTGGCGACTACCACTGCTTCGGAGAATGGGGCGAATCATTCCCGAAGCAACGGTCAGCTAAAACGCCTCGGGGTACAGTGCAATAGCGGCTTCTTCGGTAGCGGCCACTACGACTTCGAGTCCGTCGCGTGCAATTTGTGTTCGCGCAAATACTTCCTTTGCTTGCGCTTCCAATTCGGGAGCTTCGCGCGTGTATCTCGCGGAGATGTGCGTGAGAATCAGTCGGCGTGCCCCGGCCGTTTGTGCGACCGTCGCGGCTTCGCGCGCGGTTGAATGACCGGTTTCCAGAGCGCGATCGGTTTCGTCATCAGCAAAGGTAGCCTCGTGAATAAGCAGGTCGGCATCATGAGCGGCTTCAATTGTGGCCGAACAGGGGCGGGTGTCTCCAGTCAAAACAAGTCGTCGGCCGCGGCGCGCCTCGCCACCGAGCTCATGTGGTTGGACCACTCGACCGTCCGCCAGGGTCACCGATTTCCCGTGGTGTATTTGCCCCCACAACGGGCCCTCTGGAATTCCGATCGCACGCGCGATGTCAGGATTGAAGCGGCCCAGTCTGGTGCGCTCTACGAACGCATACCCCACTGCTGAAGCGCCTCGATGCTCCACCGGAAAGCTCTGGATGTGATAATCCTCACTCGTGACACTCTGCCCCACTTCAAGCTCGGTCACTTCGACTGGAAATGTGGTGCGTTCGCCCCCTAAGGTGATGCATTGACGCAACGTTCTGGAGGAATTCCTCGGACCCCAGATATGCATGGGCTCGCTACGCCCCTGCAGCTGAAGCGTCCGGAGCAGCCCCGTCAATCCGAGAATGTGATCGGAATGTGCATGGGTGAAAAACAGGTGGCTGAAGCCAAAGGATACTCCATAGCGCATCATTTGCCGCTGAGTTCCCTCGCCGCAGTCAAAAAGGAACGTTTGCCCTTCGCGAACGATGGCCAAACCGCTCACGTTACGATCGACCGTCGGGCAAGCCGCGGAAGTACCCAAAAACCGAACAGTTAACGACATGGGGCCAATATAGGTGGAGCGGCCCCATGTTTGCTGTAGGAGAGTTCCGGGGATGCTCCGCAACACTTCAGCGTGACACTCTCCGTATTCCAGCGCGGTGACGGGTGATGTGGCGATTCGGATCTCGAGCGAAATCCGAAGACCCGTATACGTGCCTTGGACCTTCTCGAACTATCCGGATAAGCCGGGGGCGTAATGACCGGAAAAAGCAGGCGCGGATTTGCGTCGATGGATCCCGAGCGGCAAAAAGAAATTGCCAGCAAGGGTGGAAGAGCAGCTCACGAAAAAGGGACTGCTCATGAGTGGTCTTCCGATGAGGCCCGCCATGCGGGTCGCAAAGGCGGAGTAACCGTCAGTCGAGACCGGGCCCACATGGCCGCGATTGGACGGGAAGGTGGCGAGTCGCGCAGTGCGGCGGCCCGTCAAACAAGGCAACCCGTAGCCGTCGAACGAGAGATGATGCTGACCGTCGCACGCGAAGGCGTTAGCGGCCCGTCAACACCACTCAACGGCAACAAACAGAGTGATCGCTCGCGCTTGAAAGCGACGCGCACCGAACAGGAAGTTCGATCCGCAGTTTGAAGAGCAGGCGGGGGGCCTGACTTCAGATTCACTGACAGAGTTCTACACGCACAATGCAGTCGCATTGAACACGAGCTTCCGAAACCATTCTGGTTCCGGAAGCTCTGTTTATTTACAATCGATTTGTTATTTCGCCAAACGATATTGCTTGCGCTCACCCCATCGGCGGCGCGTTACGAACTCAAATCCGTCACTGATAAAATTCTTCCAGTCCTTCCTGTTCCAGTCGCCGGGAGCAAATCGCGGCGTAAACTTCCAATCCTGCGCTGCTACGAGCGCGTGCATGACTTGCGGATGCGTGCCGGTAAAGGGAGCGAGACCATATAACTGTCGAAATTGAAAGACCGCGGGCCGATCGCTCTCAACAAAGCCCCTCTCATACCAGAACGCGAACTGTGAAACCTTTCGTCCCATATCAACGGGTGGTTTCGCCCACCCATAGTGCATGATGTGCGCATCAATTCGTGCAACTTGCGGTTTGCGCTTGTCAACAGAAAAACTCTGCGCATCACCAATGCTTCGTGCACCGATACCGTTACGCACAATCCGCACTTCGTTGCGATACCAATTACGAGCTCTGGCAACAACGTGAAATGATCCGTAGAAGTGCACGTATGAAAACAGCAGTGCCTCGATTTGCAAATTGCTCGCGTACGTTGCACAGGCAGCGCGAATAGCGGGTAAGTCACGCTCGTGAACGATCTCGTCGGCTTGCAGATAAAAACACCACGTGCCTCGGCACAGCGCGAGCGCTTCATTTGTCTTTTCAGCCAGAATGTGACCGCCGCGATTCCTGCTGCGATCCCACACCGTATCGACAATGCGAATTTTCGAACTGTCGATTGCGGCAACCAGGTCACGCGTGTTGTCATCCCCTGCGCCAACTGCGACGACGAATTCATCAACGACCGGTAGTATCGACTTGATGGCCTCGACGACTGGATACTTCATGAGGACGGCGTTTCGGACCACCATAAATCCGGAAATGGTCACTCGATCGGCAGGCAACGCGACGTATGTAACAGAGTTCGCGACCGGGTTTTTCACAGAAGCTGGCGTCGTCGTCAACATTCGCCGAAAGAAATGAGCCGTTGGAAGGAAGGCAAGAGCTGTTTGGAATTCCTGCGTTTACGTACTCAACGTCAGTAGCGCTTCACAGCCTTTGGCGTCGCTTCGGGTCACCAACTGCAACGATCCACCGTGCGCTTCAGCAATTTGTCGCGACAACACCAAACCAATTCCTGTGCCCCCCTGTTTGGTCGTAAAGAATGGCACGAACAAGTTGGCAGTCTCAGGAAGTCCAAGTCCATCGTCGACTACCTTGAGCGTAAATCGCGATCCGCTCACAGTCCACGCGACTGATACGCCGCCGCCAGTCTCCAGTGCGGCGTCGACAGCGTTTCGAACGAGATTGATGAGTAGCTGATCGAGTTGATCACCATCGGCGTGCAGCGTAACCGCCGGCCCCGACAGGATCCTGACGGCTAATCGATGCTCCAGCCGCACATTGCGCTGCACCCAGGTCGCCACATCAACCGCGCCCAATCGCGGTTGCGGAAGTCGTACCAACTTCGTGTACGAGGCGAGAAATCGAGAAAGCCCTTCGCTTCGCCCGCTTATCACTCCCAGGCCGCGCTCGAGATCACTTCGCAATTCAACATCAAGGCCTTCACTGGCTGGCGCACGCTGCACCAACTGCTGCAAGCGTTCTGAGAGTGACTTTATCGGCGTAATGGAATTGTTTATTTCGTGGCCAAGTACGCGCACCAATCGCTGCCATGCTAGTCGTTCTTCTTCGCGAAGCGCCCGGCTGACATCGGCCAGCACGACAAATTGATGACGTTTGCCGTCCTGACGAAATGCACCACGACGCACTTCCCAGCGTGCGCGCTGACCGCGAAAGGCGAGGTCAATGGTGCGGGGAGTTTCTCCCCGCAAGCATTCGGCAAGTCCGAGATCTGCTGCACTCATTCCCTGCAGCTTCTCAGCGTCATCTCCCAGCAGATGTTCGCCAGTCGCGTTTACTATTTGCAGCATATTGGTTTCGTCGAATGCAAAAACTGCGACGTCAATTTCCGCCATTACGCGACGCAAGAGTGATGTGGCCTCCAACGCGCCCAGCCGCCGAGTGCGCAATTCGTCCATCAGTGCATTCAATTCGAGCATCGCGAGGCCGAGTGCGTCGTCTGCATTGGCCTGGCGCGCGCGCAGGGAGTAATCCTGTTCGCGAATTGCTGCCAGCATGTTGGAAAGTGTCTGCAACGGACGGACGACTGTTTCGCGCAGCATGGTGACCAACACCAACCAACAGAGCAACAGCAATACGGTTACCGACCATTTTATCGAGAGTGGAAAATTGGCGACCCACAGTAGCCAGAACGCCACCACCAAGCCAGGCAATGGCGCGAGCAGCGCGAGGCGCACTACCTGACGTTCGTGTGAACTCACAACGTTACGGTCGTGTTGGAGTCGTTGGCGCGGCTCGCGCTCATCGCACGAAGTTCAAAGCCCGTGTCGCTGCAAGCGACGGTACAGTGCGCTGCGCGACAGGCCAAGCGCCTGCGCCGCCAAACTCACGTTGCCCTGAAAACGCGATAACGCTTTGGTAATCAAGACACGCTCAACGTCTTCAAGGCTCATGTCTTCCATACGCTGAACCGCCTGCATCGCCTGCGGCACGCTTGCTACTCCCAATGCCAAATCGGTAACACGTACGGCGTCGTGATCGGCCAACAATGTCGCTCGTTCGATTGCGTGCGCCAATTCGCGAACGTTACCAGGCCAATTGTACGCCAGTAGGGCACGCATCGCTTCTGCTTCAAAACCCGCGACACTCTTGCCGTAACGCTTGGCGTGCGTTTGCAGAAAATGCGCAGCCAGAAGCGGAATGTCTTCGCGACGTTCTCTGAGCGGCGGCAGATGAATTTCCACCGTGTTCAAGCGGAACAACAAGTCTTCGCGAAATCGTCCGGCCGCAACTTCGCCGCGTACATTCGCATTGGTTGCTGACAACAGCCGCACATCCACTTGCCGGGTTTTTGACGAACCAACACGTTCCAATTCTCCGCTTTGCAACACGCGCAGCAATTTTGCCTGTTGCGCGAGCGACATGTTTGCGATTTCGTCGAGAAATAGCGTCCCCCCGTCGGCCAGTTCAAAACGTCCAATGCGATCGGTTTTCGCGTCGGTGAACGCGCCCTTGGTGTGACCGAACAACTCACTCTCGAAAACGCCGTCCGCCAAACCGCCCAGATTCACGGTCACCATACTGCGTTGCGCTCGCGGTGATGCGGCGTGCAGCCAACGCGCAACGACTTCCTTACCCGTTCCGTGTTCACCAGTGATGAGCGCATTCGCATCGCTTGGTCCAATACGTTCCATCAATCGCAATACCGGTTGCATTACCGAACTCTGCGCGATGAGATTCGGCGCGCCGGATGCACGTAACGTTTGATTTTCACTTTCGAGGCGTTGGCTGGTACGAACTGCCCGTCCCAACTCAATCTGCGTTCGCAACACGTTCAGCAAACGAGTGTTGTCGAACGGTTTCTCGATATAATCTCGCGCACCCAACTGGACGGCGCGCACTGCGCTTTCAATGCTTCCACATGCGGTCATTACCACAACCGGCAGCGTGCTGTCGAGTTGACGCAAATACGTAATGAGGCCGAATCCTTCGGTGACGCCCGTCGTGTCACGATTGTAGTTCATGTCCATCAGCAGCGCGTCGAAGTCGCGCGCGCCAACGGCGGCGGCTACCCCGGCTGGGGATGTTGTCAGCTCAACTTCGTATCCTTCACTACGCAACAGTAACCGCAGCGCTTCGAGCACATCACGATCGTCGTCGGCAACAAGCAGCCTGGAACGCGGCGCATTCATAACGGAACGCTACCTCAAAACAGCTCAGGCGTCCACAATCCAGCCGTCCTTGAGATGAATCTGACGGCTTCCGTACTTCGCGTTTTCTTCCGAGTGCGTGACCTGCACAATGGTGGTGCCGGCCTTGTTCAACGCGCTAAACAGCTCCATGATTTCCCGAGCTTGCGACGAGTGCAAATTTCCCGTCGGTTCGTCGGCAAGCAGCAACGACGGCGAATGAATGACAGCGCGCGCAACACCTACTAATTGCTGCTGTCCACCCGACAATTGCGATGGATACAAGTCTTTTTTTGCAACCATTCCAAAACGATCGAGTGTGTCGGCCACCATGGCCTGCCGTTCGGACTTCTTGATGTCGCGATACGACAATGGCACATCAAGATTTTCCGCGACCGTCAAATCATCAAGCAAGTGGTATTGTTGAAACACAAAGCCAACGTATTGCTTGTGCAACGCGATGCGCTTCTTGTTGTCGAGCTTGTGCACCGCCGTGTCGAGCAGATTGTATTCGCCCGTCCACGCACTGTCGAGCATGCCGAGCACCGAAAGCAGCGTGCTCTTGCCAGCGCCCGACGGGCCCATGATTGTGATGAATTCGCCGCGCGCAATGTCGAACGAAATGCGTCGGAGGACGAAGCTTTGGCCACCGGCAATCGGGTAGCTCTTTTCGATGTTACGAAGCGAAATCATCGGTTCGATGTCGGTACGAAGTGGGAGGAGCCAGAAACATAGCCCGAAAGCACAGCAGGCGACCACTCGACGAGAGCGATCGCCTGCGAGCCTGCAAAATTCGAAGACTGAAGTGCTTAGTGCGCCTGCGCTGCCTGTTCGTCTACCACGCGACCATCGAACAAATGAATGGAGCGATCGGCGTGCAGCGTGTAGCGCGGATCGTGGGTCACCATGCAAATCGTCGCGCCGTTGCGATTCAATTCCTTGAGCAATTCCATGACCGATTCACCGTTCACGGAATCGAGGTTTCCCGTCGGTTCGTCAGCAAGAAGAATTGCCGGGTCGCCAGCAACTGCGCGCGCAACCGCAACGCGCTGCTGTTGACCGCCGGAAAGCTGCGCGGGATAATGACGCGCGCGATGCGACATGCCCACGCGCTCAAGCGCCGATTGCACGCGCTCTTTTCGCTCGGTGGCGCTTAGTCCGCGATACGTGAGCGGCAGTTCGACGTTTTCGTAAACCGTGAGATCGCCAATGAGGTTGAACGCCTGAAAAATGAATCCGATTTGACGATTGCGAACGCGTGCGCGATCGGCGGGAGCAAGCTGTGCAACCGGGCGTCCGTCGAGGAAGTATTCGCCATGACTCGCGGTGTCAAGCAAACCGAGAATGGAAAGAAGCGTGGTTTTTCCACAGCCGGACGGGCCTGAGATGGCAACGTATTCGCCCTGCTTGATCTCCATGTGGACTTCGGCCAACGCGTGCGTTTCAACTTCGTCCGTGTAGAAGACCTTCTTGATGCCCTGCAGTCGAATAAGTGCTTCGCCTTCGGTCGCCATCGTTATCTCCGTTGCAACGTGATTGATTCGTGGAGGAATCAGGTAAAGATCAATTCTTGATGCGTACGCGATCGACATTGTCGGACGCCGTCATGTCTGACAGAATCACCTTGTCACCAACTTTCAGTCCGCTTGTAATCACCACTGCATTGA
>JBDUAX010000325.1:0-5297 GCA_040004455.1 Gemmatimonadaceae bacterium | reverse complement strand
ATGACGCCGCAGGGCGCGCCCGAAGGCATGGAAAGCTTCAGCGATTGGTTCAAGGAAATGATGCCAAAGCGCAAGAAAAAGCGCTCGGTGAAAGTCGTTGACGCGCGTCGTATTCTGATGGATGAAGAACTCGACAAGCTGATTGACCTTGATGAGGTCACGAGCGATGCGCTCGAACGCGTTGAAAGACTCGGCATCATCTTCCTCGACGAAATCGACAAGATTGCTGGCGAGCGTGGACACGCTGGCGGCCCGGACGTCTCGCGTGAAGGAGTGCAGCGTGACTTGCTGCCTATAGTTGAGGGTTCGAATGTGCAAACGCGTTACGGCATGGTGAAGACCGATCACATTCTCTTCATTGCCGCCGGTGCGTTTCATGTGTCGAAGCCCAGCGATCTCATTCCCGAACTGCAGGGGCGTTTTCCAATTCGTGTCGAGCTCAAGCCGCTCACCGAGCAGGATTTCGTGCGCATCATGACGGAACCCGAAAACGCGCTCACCAAGCAGTACGCAGCGCTCGTTGAGGCAGACGGCGCGCAGCTGACGTTCGCAGCCGATGGCATTGCCGAAATTGCCCGTTTCGCCACCATCGTGAACACGAACATGGAGAATATCGGCGCGCGCCGGCTTCACACGGTCATGACGACGCTGCTCGAGGAGTTCCTCTACGAACTCCCCGATCGCGGCACCGAAGCCATCACCGTCACCGCCGAACTCGTTCGCGATCGCCTCAAAACCATCGTCGAAGACGAGGACCTTCAGCGCTATATTTTGTAGCTTCGTCTGTTCAGCTTTCTCCGCTCGTTGCCGAGAAGGACGCTTTTCCAGGCGGCACGCCAACAACAGAAATCATGTCCGACACGCCACACCGCGACTTCCTGAATATCGCGGATTTTTCCGCTTCCGAAACTCGCGCGCTCTTCGCACTGGCCGAACGCATGCGAGCACGCGCGTACGACAAGCGACCGCTCGCTGGAAAAGCGCTCGCCATGATTTTCATGAAGTCGTCTACACGAACACGCGTATCGTTTGAAGTTGGGGCCGCGCAACTCGGCGGCACCGCGCACTTCCTTTCTCCGCGCGACGTACAGATTGGTCGTGGTGAGCCTGTGCCCGACACCGCGCGCGTGCTGTCGCGCTACGTCGATGGCATCATGATTCGAACATTCGCGCATTCCGACGCAGAGCAACTGGCGGAGTACGCGAGCGTTCCCATTATCAATGGTTTGACGGATTTGTCGCACCCCTGTCAGGTGCTTGCGGATATCCTCACGATCCGTCAACACCTTGGAAGTCATGAGGGCAAGCGCGTTGCGTGGATTGGCGATGGCAACAACATGGCAAATTCGTGGATCGAGGCCGCCGCGCATCTTGGTTTTGCGTTGCGACTTGCGTGCCCTGAAGGCTACGACCCCGACCCAAAGTTTCTGGCAATGGCGGCGTCCATTGGCGCCGATGTAAAACTGATGCGCAACGCCGCCGAAGCGGCGAACGGGGCCGACGTCGTTACGACGGACGTGTGGGCTTCAATGGGGCAGGAAGAAGAACACGCACACCGCGCGCATGCATTTGCGAATTTTCAGGTAACCAGCGCACTCATGGCGCATGCGAAGTCCACCGCAATTTTTTTGCATTGTCTGCCAGCGCATCGCGGGGAAGAAGTTTCGGCCGAAGTTATCGATGGAAAACAAAGCGTCGTGTGGGATGAGGCCGAGAATCGGTTGCACATTCAGAAGGCCATCATGGCGGTGTTAATGGGCGGTGAACAACTCACCTCTATTTGATGCCGTTGCCAGCTGTTGGTGATCTCGCTCCTGATTTCACGCTGCTAACCGACGAGGGCCAACCGCTCACACTGTCGTCGCTGCGTGGCACACCAGTTGTGTTGTTCTTCTATCCGAAAGACAATACGCCTCATTGCACCGACGAAGCGTGCGAGTTCCGCGACACGCTCCCCGGATTCGCGAAATCCAACGCCGTCATTCTTGGGCTAAGCCCCGACAGCGTGCGCAAGCACATTAACTTCAAGAAGAAATACAAATTGACGTATACACTGTTGGCCGATACGGACAAGGTTGTTTGCAAACTGTACGGCGTGTGGGGGGAGAAGAAGCTTTGGGGGCACCGCTATATGGGAGTCATTCGCACTACGGTGATCATCGACAAGTACGGTGTCGTTACGAAACTATTTGAAAAAGTGAACGTGGTAGGTCATGTTGCTGCAGTGATGGAGGCGGTCGCGACGCTAGCGTCCAGGTAATCCAACAGATCACGAGGTAATTATGCGCGTCAGAGTTTTTGCGTTAGGCTTGGCCTTTGCTCGTATTGCCAGCGCGCAAAGCGCTACCGACACTCGGCTACTCTCGCAGCCCGCTGTCAGTCCAACGCACATTGCCTTTACTTATGCGGGTGATCTGTGGGTCGCCAAGCAGGACGGAAGCGCCGTCCGCCAGCTCACAACAGCCGACGGCGACGAAAGCAATCCCGCATTTTCACCCGATGGTTCGTTGATTGCATTCACGGGCGGCTACGACGGCAATCTGGACGTCTTCATTATGCCCGTTGCCGGTGGTGCCCCAAGGCGGCTCACCTATCATCCGGCCGCCGACCTTGTGCAGGGGTTTTCTCCCGATGGCAAGAGCGTGCTGTTTGTGTCATCGCGTGCAGCATTTACCGGTTCGCACGCTGAACTGTACACGGTTCCAATTGAGGGTGGCGTTGAAACGCAGCTTGCAATTCCAAATGCGAGCGAAGCGACGTTCTCTCCCAATGGTCAGCGCATCGCGTACAATCCGTTGCCGCAGGCATTCCAACAATGGAAGCGATATCGCGGCGGGCGTGCGTCGCAAATCTGGTTGTACACGAGCGGCACGCACGCAGTGGAGAAGATTCCACAACCGGTCACGCGATCCAACGATGTCGATGCCATGTGGATTGGCGACGTAGTTTACTTTCGTTCCGATCGCGACGGAGAGTTCAATCTGTTTTCGTATGATGTGAAATCGAAGCAGATCAAGCAGCTCACAAAATATTCCGATTTCCCGATAATGGGCGCTGCTGCTGGCGGCGGGAAAATAATCTTCGAGCAAGCGGGATATCTGCATCTGTTCGATCCGTCATCGTCGCAGGATCGCAAACTGGCGGTGGGTGTAACCAGCGATTTGCGCGAGACGCGCCCGCGATGGGTGAAAGGCCCGGAGTACATCCGGAATGCCCGCGTTTCTCCAAGCGGAGCGCGCGCTGTATTTGAGTTTCGCGGCGAAATCGTAACGGTGCCTGCGGAAAAAGGAGACGTTCGAAATATCACGAACTCGCCAGGAGCCAACGATCGTTCACCAAGTTGGTCTCCCGACGGCGCGCGCATTGCATGGTTCTCCGATGCTGGTGGCGAATATCAGCTCCACGTTGCCAATCAGGATGGCAAGGGTGAAGACAAAACGTACAAGCCGAATGGCGCGGGCTTCTATACTGAGTTGATGTGGTCGCCGGACGGTTCCAAGGTTTCTTTCTGGGATAATTCGCAGTCAGTTTTCATTCTCGATTTAAAAACAGGCATTTCGAAAAAACTCGGCGGAAACAAGGTGTATACGCCGTCACCGAGCACCGGCAATACGTGGTCGCCCGATTCGAAGTGGATGGCGTACACGGTTGGAACGCAATCGCTCGTGACCACGCTTTTCGCGTACAATGTTGACGAAGGAAAATCGTATCGCATTACCGATGGCTTGAGCGCAGTAAGCGAAGCAACATTCGATCGCAGCGGAAAATATTTGTACCTGCTGGGAAGCACCGACGCCGGACCGGCGCTTGACTGGTTTGCGCAATCGAACACCAATTTGCCCGTCACGAACTCAATTTACGCGATTGTGCTGCGTAAGGATTTGCCGAATCCATTTGCGCGCGAGAACGATGAGGAACGCGTAGGTGCACGGCCCGTACGTCCCGACACATCAACAGTAACGCGCATTGATCTTGAGGGAATTGAACAACGCATTGTTGCGCTGCCAGTCGGTGCGGCAAACATCTCCGATTTGGAGGCCGGCGAACCCGGTGTGCTGTTCTTCGTGCGGCGCGCTGACAATTTGTCGACTGTTCATCGCTACGACATGAACAAGCGCAAAGATGACGTCTTCCTGCAGAACGTTGGTGGAATTACGCTATCCGCCGATGGCAAGAAGGTCTTGTATTCACAGCAAGGCGCCTTCTTCATTTCGGGAACGACTTTCCCCGTCGGTGCGCCCCCATTGCGTCTCGCTACTCAGGACATTGAAGTTCGCATCGATCCTCGCCTCGAATGGGCGCAGATTTTCGACGAAGCGTGGCGCATTAATCGCGACTACTTCTACGCTGCCAACATGCACGGCGTCGATTGGCCCGCGGCGAAAAAGAAATATGCGCCATTGCTGGCCGATGCCGTAACGAAGGCCGACGTGAATCGCGTTACGCAGTGGATGATGAGTGAGCTGTCAGTCGGACATCACCGCGGAGGTGGTGGCGACAGACTGGCATCCCCGAAGGGAATTCCCGGTGGCCTGCTCGGCGCCGATTATAAAGTCGAAAACGGGCGATATCGCTTCGCAAAAGTGTACGGCGGCCTCAATTGGAACCCACAACTGCGCGCGCCGCTCACGGAGCCCGGGGTGAACGTCAAGGCTGGCGAGTACTTATTGGCAGTGCGCGGGCTTGATGTAAAAACACCATCAAATCTGTACAGTTTTTTCGAAAACACCGCGAACAAAATTATCGAGTTGACGGTCGGCCCCAACGCCGATGGAACAGGCTCGCGCACAGTGCAAGTCGTGCCAGTTGCGAACGAGGCTGCGCTTCGAAATCGCGCGTGGGTCGAAGGAAATCTTCGCAAGGTTGATTCAATTTCCGGTGGCAAGGTTGCGTACGTGTATGTGCCCAACACCGCGCAACCAGGATACGACTATTTCAAACGCTATTTCTATCCGCAGGCGCATAAGGAAGGCGTGGTTGTCGACGAGCGTTTCAATGGCGGCGGAAGTGTTGCCGACTACTACATCGACATTTTGCGTCGGCCGCTCGTGAGCTATTGGGCCATGCGCTATGGCGATGATCTGCGCACACCAACGGCGTCCATTCAAGGGCCACGCGCACTGATTGTTGACGAAGTCGCGGGTTCGGGTGGTGATCTCTTTCCGTGGATGTGGCACAAGTTTGACATGGGTCCAATCATCGGTAAGCGCACGTGGGGCGGCCTGGTTGGCGTGCTTGGTTTTCCGGTGTTGATGGATGGTGGATCCATCACCGCACCCAACCTGGCCATCTGGACG
>JBDUAX010000704.1:0-1600 GCA_040004455.1 Gemmatimonadaceae bacterium | reverse complement strand
CGTCAACTCCGCGCAGGGTTGGTTTGCGACCTACGGAAACGAGCACGTAATCTGCATCGATCGAAGCTGGCTGTCCGTCTTTCTCCATGCGAATCGTCACGCCATCTGCACGCACATCGGCGCCAGTTACCTTCGTGCCGGTGTGAATCTCGAGTCCCTGACGACGAAAAATCTTGTCGGCCTCCCTGATGATCTCGTCATCGCTCCCGGGCAAAATAGTCGGCATGAATTCAATGACGTGCACGCGCGACCCAAGCCGACGCCACACGGAGCCAAGTTCAAGGCCAATTACTCCGCCACCAACAACTATCAGCTGTTTTGGAATCTCGGGTATTTGCAGTGCACCGACGTTCGATAACACGCGTTGCTCGTCGAACTTCAGAAACGGCAACTCGATCGGCACGGAGCCCGTCGCAATAATGACTGACTTTGCTTGCCACGAGCTTTCCGTGCCATCGGCCGCGCGCACCTCAACAACATTGTTCTTCTGCAGCGTGCCTTCGCCGCGTACCCACGCGATCTTGTTTTTCTTGAACAGGAACTCAACACCCTTGGTATTTTGCGCAACGACATCAAGCTTGCGGGCCATCATCGTGGCGAGATCGACACGCGCGTTTTCCACCAGAATGCCGTGCTGCGCCGCGTGCAGGTTGAGCCACTCGAAATGCTCCGACGATTGCAACAAGGCCTTGGACGGAATGCACCCCACGTTTACGCAGGTGCCTCCCAGTGTTTTGTCGCTTTCCACGCACGCAACGGAAAAACCCAATTGAGCCGCACGAATACTGGCGACGTAACCGCCAGGGCCGCCGCCGAGCACCAGAACGTCAACCAATTGAGGGGTATTCGAGGTGTTTAGCGCGTTGTTAACAGAAGGAATTGTCATGCGTCAAAATTATGTGGGTAACGTGTAAGGAACTACGGCTGACGCCGCTGCACGCGCTGCTGTATGTTATTCAGAGCGGGTGACGTTGAGCCCGGTTCAAGCGTCAAAAAGACATCGAAGCGCTGCGTCTCGCGCTCCTCAAGCTAAGGCCGTAGTTGGTGACGACACCCATCCTCGCATGGAATCGCGCATTGGCTCGGCATCCGACGCTCCGTGCGGTTTACCGTACGGAGCGTCCGGTATTTCAGGGCCAGAAAATCGATGGCCGGCCTCGCGAAAGGGCCGGCCGTCTTCGATTTGAAGCGTTTGCTACAGTACGAGCATCGCGGCCGGATCTTCCATGAGTTCTTTGACACGAATGAGGAAGAGCACTGCTTGTTGTCCATCAATCATGCGATGGTCATATGAAAGAGCGATGTACATCATGGGGCGAATTTCAACTCTGCCGGCTATTGCCACCGGGCGATCCTGTGTTTTGTGCAAGCCCAGAATGCCGACTTGCGGATAGTTGATGATTGGCGTTGACACGAGGGAACCGAACACACCGCCATTCGTAATGGTGAACGTGCCTCCGGTGAGATCGTCCATTGTGAGCTTGCCATCGCGTGCCTTCTTGGCGAGTGATGCAATGTCTTTGCCAATTTCAATGATGCTCTTTTGATCAGCGTCTTTCACGCTTGGCACAACCAGTCCGCCTTCGGTCGCGACTGCAAT
>JBDUAX010000324.1:0-5316 GCA_040004455.1 Gemmatimonadaceae bacterium | reverse complement strand
GACCACCGAGATCAGATCGCCGCGCGTTGAGTCAACACCAAGGCCATTGCGAACCAGCGTTTCAATCTTGGCAATATCGTCGGCCGAACGCTGAGTGATGATTGGTTTCGGCGGAGTTTTCGCCGCGCTGTCGGCAACTGGAATTTCAACTTTGTCGGCAACCAGCACAGCAACTGTCAGCTTCTTGATGTTGCCAATGGCGCTCGTATAGTTCTCAACGCTGCGGGAGTTTTCGTATGAAGTTGCGGTCGTGTTATAGCCAGCGCCCTGTTCCGGCTTTCCGGGTGTGACTTCCGCTTTCTGCTCACTCGTGGTCGCCTGTTTTTCGGGATCAACCGATTGTGTCGTGCGTTCGAGCTTGTCGAAGTTGATGCTTGCGGTAACCTGCACGCGACTATTTCCGGCACCAACAAAACTGCCAAGTAATTCCTGGGCTTTCCTTTCGAGCGATGTTTCGACTTCGCGCTGCACAGTGAGTTGGCGGCTTGTCAGTCCAGCAACCGATGCGTCGTCATTGTTTGTCAGCGCGTGGCCGCGTTCATCAACAATCGTGACATGTTGTGGATCGAGTCCGCCAATGCTGGCGGCCACCAGACTTGCGATGCCACTCACAACTGCCTGTGATGGTTGTTCGCCGCCTTTCATTGTCAGTGTCACTGAAGCCTTCGACGGACGCTCGTTCTGTTTGAACAGCGCTTCGTCTTCGAGTGCCAGGTGCACCTGCACCTGACCAACATCACGAATGTTGCCGATGGTGCGTTCCAGCTCCCCCTCCAACGCCCGCCCGCGATTCACCTTTTGGGTGAAGTCAGTCATGCCCCAGGTTGGCTTATCAAACAGCTCCATGCCCGGACGACCGGCATTCGGCAACCCTTCACGTGCCAGCGCAACACGTGCTTTCGCCATGTCGCCTTCGGCGACGCGAATCGTGTTACCGGTGCGATCGAGTTTGTAGACGATACCCAACTCGGTGAGCTTGTCCGTCATCTGTCCAACCGATGCAATGGGCACATCGGCGAACAGCGGCATCATCACTGGCTCAACTGACCATTGAGTAACGAAGAAAATCGCCGCCGTCACTGCAATGCCAACGCCGACAATGGCGAGCTGGCGAGCAGTAACGCTGCGACCAAAAATTGAGTCGACCAGAGATGACATCAGCTAATCAGGACTGCATGGCGATGATGGTGCGATAAGCATCGACTGCCTTGTTGCGGAGTTCGACGACGAGATCAAGCGCAATACTTGCTTCCTCACTGGCGGCCATCACCTGATGCAGTTCCACGTTTTCACCATTGGTGAAACGCTGCTGCAGATCGCTCTTCGCGGCGTCGGCGTCGGAGGCTTCGTTCAAGAATTTTGTGAGTGTGTTGCCGAACGAATTGGAGGCATCACCCTCGGGCAAAACCGGCACCGTCTTGACACCAGTGTCGCGTATCTGAAACGCGTCCAGTGTTTTCGTCAGCAGTTCAATGCGTGGTTGCATGGGATGATGTGGTGAATTCGGAGTGAGAGATGTTTCTTGCGCGCTATGCGCGCACGTCGAGGCGTCCGCCGCGCACTGACGGCGCCGTCGGTACTGCGCTGGCCTTGATGCGACCGTATGTCAGTGGGCCGAGCGACGCGGTCTTTGCAAAGAAATTCCGCTCGTCGGTTGTCAGCACGCTCCACAACGCAGGGTCGGTACCAGCAGGTGCCTCGGCTGGCACAACGCTTTGCGCGTTCTGTCCGGCAATCGCTGCCTGTGGTTGCAATTGTTGACGCAGCGCCGGTGTGAGCGCATTGCCAATGCCGGCGTTGCCTGCAGTGGCGTTCCCCGCCGTGCGATCGTTTGTCGGACGAACTGATTCGCCGGGGCGACTCAGTGGACCGATGTTCGTGTGCAGTGGGTTGTTAATGCCGTTAATGCTCATGACAGACGGTTCGGAAACTCAGTGTGAACGAAAGAGAAGAAACTATTTCAGATGTCGAGTGACGCGCGCAGCATTGACTTCGCCGCTTGGAACACCGACGCATTCGCTTCATACATGCGCTTCGCGTCGTACATGTTCACGTTTTCTTCCGTGACGTTGATGTCGGGGTAATGCACGTAACCGTTGGCGTCGGCATCGGGATGACCCGGCTCGTACGCGAGTCGTCCGATATTCTGATCTTCTGCAATTCCCACAACCGCGACGCCGAATTGTTGTGCGCCGCTTGTTGGAACAGGCAGCAGAACGGGCACTTGTACGGTGCGCGCGGAGTCTCCGGTGTCGGGTATCTGAAACGTCGGTAAACCCGCCGACTGCGCCGCGGAGTAACCCGGCACGCCGCTCATTCCACTTGTCGCCGGATCGACGAAGTTCGCGTTGTTCTGATTGGCGGACTGCATCAACACGGTGCGCTTCTTATATGGCGTTCCATCGGGACCGCTCGTGACGTCGGCGTTCGCGATGTTCTGAGCAATGGTTTCCAAACGCTGGCGCTGCGCGGACAGTCCACTCGCAGCAATGGCCAATGTCCGAAACATTGGGCGTATCGTGCCGCCCTGATTTGGAATGGGCAGTAGGCCCGGGCGCTGGACGCCGTTGATGGGCATCAGACCTGGCCCTTGATGGCGGAGCGCAGATTCTGGTAGGTCTTTTCCAGCAAGCGCGAGGTGGCCAGAAAGCGCAGCTGCTCATCGCCCAAGGCGACCATCTCGTCTTCAATGTTGATATCGTTCCCGTTTGGTCCGGCGTCGCCCGCCTTGGCGTTCAGCGTGAAGCCGTCGCCGTTGTTGACGGATGCCTGCGCAACGCGGTCGCTGATAACCCGAGTCCTCTGGACGCTTTGGTCCAATGAGGTCTTGAGTGAGCCGGCGTTGCTGACGCGATCGATGAGGCCGAAAAGCATAAGAGTTTCCAGGATGGAGAGCGAGCGTATCCACCAGCTGGAAAAGCAATGACGGGGCCAAACCAAAATCCCAACGAAAAGCACTCGGCAAAACATGCCGACAACTGAGCTAACTAATTACAATTAAACAGGTTAACTATCAGTACCATTGAGTAAAAGCAGAGAGCGGCAACATCTGCCTACGCGCGGTTCCGCCCATTTTTGAACCCGGCAAGGCAGAAATTTCCGCTGCCAGCCGGGATGGAGTTGCCTAGATCACCAAAAACGCCGTCCTATTCTTCGTCGCCTTCCGCCTCTTTCCCAGGCCCGTTGAGCTTATTTCGGAGCGTGCGGACGCTGATGCCAAGAAGATCGGCGGCCTTGGTACGGTTATTGTCGGCCTTGATCAGGGCCTGCTGAATAAGCACTTTTTCTGCTTCGGCGACGTTCAGGGACGTAAGGCTGATGGTGCCGTTGCCGCTCGGCGTGGCGGCAGCGAATGGGGCGACGGCTGGCGCGCCGTACGGCTGCGATATGGACGGACGTGTGCGAATTGGCTGGCTATTCAATGAATGCGCGAGGCCAAATCGTGTGCCTTCGAGGCAGTGCTGTTGAATGAGCACCTCGGGGCTCAGAATGACGGCGCGCTCGATAACGTGCTGGAGCTCGCGGACATTTCCTGGCCACGGATATCGCTGCAGCGCTTCGAGCGCGTCCTGCGCAATGCCTTCGATTTTCTTTCCGAGTTCGGCGGCCGTGCGCATGGCAAATCGCAGCGCCAGCACCGGAATGTCTTCAGGGCGATCGCGGAGCGGTGGAATCAGAATCGGAATCGTAGACAGTCGGTAGTAGAGATCCTGCCGAAACGAACCGCGATCGGCTTCGCTGGCCAGTTCACGATTGGTGGTGGCGACAATACGCACGTCGACTTTGATAGGTGATGTGCCGCCCACCCGCTCGAACTCCTGTTCCTGCAGGACGCGCAGGAGTTTCGCCTGGAGATCGAGTCGCATTTCGGAAACTTCGTCGAGCAGCAGAGTTCCACGATTCGCTCGTTCGAACGCACCTTCAACGCGCTTGATTGCTCCGGTAAAAGCGCCTTTCTCGTGCCCGAACAGTGCGCTTTCAATGAGGCCTTCGGGGAGCGCCGCGCAATTCAATTTTATGAATGGTTTGTCGCGGCGGTCGCTTTGATCATGAATGGCGCGCGCAAATAGCTCCTTACCGGTACCTGACTCTCCCTGCAGCAGCACAGTCGCGCGCGTGGGCGCAGCCATGGCCACCGTCTGCATAATGCGTCGAATGACCGCGGAGTCGCCGATAATCTGCTTTTCGTTGCGGTACTGCAGGACTTCTTTGCGAAGGGACTCATTTTCGCGACGCAACCGAACGAATTCGAGAGCCTGATCGACCGCGAGCTCAAGCTGCTGGGGACGGACTGGCTTCGTGATATAGTCGATGGCGCCGGCTTTTATTGACGCGACCGCATGCTCGATGCTCGCGTAGCCGGTGAGCATGATGAGCGGGATGTCGTAGCCTTCCCGAGCCAGCAGCTGGAGGAATTCGAGTCCTGTCAGCCCCGGCATGCGATAGTCGGAGATGATCAGGTCAATGCCGCCTCTTTCGAGCACTTGTAGCGCTTCCGGTACGCTGCGCGTCCCAACCGGAGAATGCCCGGCGCGTTCGAGAGTGTCCTCGAGAATCAGTCCGACGCTTGGTTCGTCATCGACATACAAGATGGTGGCCATAGTCGGTTAAGCTGGGCGTGAATGCACCGATACTCAAGTACACGAATATTACCGGTCCATTCGTAATCGCCTTTTTGCGGTAGCGGTGGGCTGATCCCGTACCCGTCGGTCCATGCGGATTACGAACCAACTAGTTGAGCGCAGCACCATAAATCGTTTGCAATCCAACTTGCAACGATTGGACGAGGCGCGTGAACAGGTGTCGTCTGGCCGAAGAATCAACGTGATGTCGGACGATCCAAGTGCGGCCAGTGAAGTGTTGCGAACGAACAGCGCGTTGCGTGCAATCACGCAGTACAAGCGCAATGTCAGCACCGCGCAGACGCGATCATCGGCCGAAGAAACGGTGTTGGATCAATTGACGAACACCCTTGGCCGCGCAATTGAATTGGCGGTGCAGGGCGCGTCATCGACTACGTCAGCACAAGGTCGGCTGGACTCCAAGGCGGAAATTGATCAGGCACTTTCGTTTGCGGTGTCGCTAGGCAACACGAAAGTTGGCGACAACTATTTGTTTGGCGGAACACGTGCGTTGGAACAGCCGTTGAAGGTTCCGGCCAACGCCACCGATCCGTTTACGAATTTGGTTGACATCTCTTCGAATCCGGTGAATCCGAGCGGTGGAATTCCGTTGGAAATTCGCGACGGCTACACGGTGACGCCGAACCACAATGCATCGCAGGTGTTTCTCGACAGCAACGCGTTGCAGGCACTT
>JBDUAX010000323.1:0-5316 GCA_040004455.1 Gemmatimonadaceae bacterium | reverse complement strand
CGCCCACTAGTTTACCGCAATGGCCTCCAAAAAACCGAAATTCGATGGCAAACGCGCATGGGCCGAAGCCCGCGCGCTGATGTGGGAACACCGTACGTCAGTGGGCATTGGTCTCGTGCTCATGCTATTCAGTCGTGGCGCCGGATTTGTCCTCCCGACCAGCACGAGCTACTTCGTCGATACGGTTATCGGCAAGAACGATACTTCTAAATTCTCGCTGCTGATTATTGCGAACGTTGTGGCCACGCTCGTCAACGCGATTACGTCGTACGCGCTGTCACAAGTTGTCAGTGTTGCGGCACAACAGGCGATCGCGAAATTGCGCGAGGATGTCCAGGCGCACCTCGTGCGACTGCCAGTCAGCTATTTCGACAGCACAAAAAGCGGCGTGCTCATTTCGCGCGTCATGAATGATCCGGAAGGCATTCGCAATCTCGTTGGAACGGGACTTATTCAGTTGGTTGGCGGCTTGCTAACTGCAGTCGTCGCGCTGGTCGTGCTGTTCTATCTGAATTGGCGCCTCACGTCGGGAACCGTGGTTTTCCTCGCCATATTCGGCGCGGGAATTTCAGTTGCGTTCAGCCGCTTGCGTCCGCTGTTTCGCGAGCGCGGCGCCATTACTGCCGAAGTTACCGGTCGGTTGGCCGAAACAATTGGCGGTATTCGCCTGGTGAAGGTTTACACGGCCGAAGAACGCGAACGTCAGGTGTTCCGCGGCGGCGTACAGAAGTTGTTTACGAACATCGCGAGCACGATTACCGGTACCTCAGCAACAACCGCGCTTGGTACCGCAGTCGTTGGCGCAGTTGGTGTCCTGCTGATGTATTTTGGCGGCCGCGCCGTACTCGGCGGCTCCATGACGCTTGGCAACTTGTTGATGTACGTGTTCTTCATCGGACTCGTCACGCTGCCGCTCGTGCAGATTGCGAGCATCGGCACGCAGCTCACGGAAGCGTTTGCCGGACTCGATCGCATTCGTGAATTGCGCGACCTGGTGACGGAAGATCAGGAGGATGCAACGAAAGCATCCGCCGCACAGATCAAGGGCGACGTGAAATTTGACGACGTCTGGTTTGAGTACGAAAAAGATGTGCCGGTTTTGAAGGGTGTCAGCATTGATGTTCCCGCTGGCACGACAACAGCGCTCGTCGGATCGAGCGGATCAGGTAAGAGCACGCTCATTTCACTCGTCATGGCATTTGCGCGCCCGCAAAAGGGACGCATTCTCATTGACGGACAGGACCTCGCAGGGCTCAAGCTCCTCGACTATCGCCGGCAGCTTGGTGTGGTCATGCAAGACAACTTCCTGTTTGACGGAACCGTACGCGACAACATCGCGTTCACGCGTCCGGATGCGACCGATGAACAAGTGCGGGAAGTCGGACGCATTGCCAATGTCGATGAATTCGTACAGGGATTTCCCGACAAGTACAACACAATCGTTGGCGAACGCGGCGTGAAGTTGTCTGGTGGACAGCGTCAACGCGTTGCCATTGCACGCGCCATTCTCGCCGATCCCCGCGTACTCATTCTCGACGAAGCAACGTCGTCACTCGACAGCGAAAGCGAGCAGATGATTCAGGAAGGACTCGCGCGATTGCGCGCGGGGCGTACGACGTTCGTGATTGCGCACCGTCTTTCAACGATCACCAGCGCCGACCAGATTCTCGTGCTCGAACACGGTCAGGTTGTCGAACGCGGTACGCACACCGAACTCATAGCGCACAGCGGTCGCTATCGCGATTTGTACGAGCGTCAGCATCGCGTGGAAGACAATCGCTTTATCAATCCGGGCGAAGATCCGGTGCCGACAACCGAAGCGGATTTGAAGGCGGAAGCGGTGAAGAGCGCGGCGCGCACCGGTCGATCGTTGTAGTTCCAAACGGAGTCCTGTAAACGATTTGTAATCTCAGACTCACGTAACAAGCCGTTAAAAACGAAATTGAAGGCAGCAGGGAGGGTAGCGACCGGGTAGATTGCTCCGGATGTCGTTTACCTCCCTCAAGCTGCACCCGAGCCTTCAGAAAGGCCTCAAAGAACTCGGCTTCACTCGGCCCACGCCGATTCAAACAGACGCCATACCGCCCGCCCTCGAGGGGCGCGACGTACTGGCCTGCGCAATGACTGGCAGCGGCAAAACCGCTGCCTTTCTTTTGCCCATCCTTCATCATCTCATCGATAAACCTCGCGGCGTGACGCGCGCATTGGTGATCACACCAACCCGCGAACTCGCCGCGCAGATTCTTGAAGCATTGAACGAAATGGCGGTGCACACGCCGATCAGCGCAGCCGCGGTGTTTGGCGGCGTTGGAATGGGGCCGCAAGAGCATGCATTTCGCAACGGCGTTGACGTCATGATCGCAACGCCCGGCCGCTTGCTCGATCACTTTCGATTTCCGTACGCGAAGCTCGCGAGCGTTGAGTATCTCGTCCTCGACGAAGCCGATCGCATGCTCGACATGGGCTTTCTGCCGGACATCAAGAAAGTCATGCGACATCTGCCGCAAACAAAACGGCAAACGTTGTTCTTCAGCGCAACAATGCCTGCGCCAATTGCCGCGCTCACACGAGAGCTGCTGATCAATCCCGTTTCAATCAATTTGCAACGCAAAGCCGCACCCGCGGTTGGCATAACGCAAGCGGTGTATCCGGTGTCTCAGGATTTGAAATCGGCGTTGTTGGTCGAGTTGTTGAAGCGCGGTGACATGCCACAGGCGTTGGTCTTCACGCGAACAAAGCATCGCGCGAATCGTTTGGCATCACAGCTGGTGCATCACGGAATCAAGGCGGAGCGTATTCATGGCAATCGTTCGCAGGCACAGCGCACGCTCGCGCTCGCGGGCTTCAAGGACGGCACTTACAAAGTATTAGTAGCTACTGATATAGCAGCCCGTGGTATCGATGTTGAGGCGCTCGGGCATGTCGTGAACTTTGACGTCCCGGCCGAGGCGGAGGACTACATCCATCGCGTGGGCAGAACTGCGAGAGCTGAAGCCGTAGGGGAAGCGTTTACTTTCGTGTCTCCTGAGGAAGAAGGCGGTCTCAGGCTTATTGAAAAAGCCATCCAGAAACGTCTTCCGCGCGTAGTCCTTCCGGAGTTTGATTACTCCGCCAAGCCGCAAGGCAAGCTCGAAGTTCCACTTGCCGAGCGCATTGCGGAGATCAAGAAAAGAAAGTCAGACGATCGAGCGCGTTCTGCCGCCAAGCAAGCGCGTCGTTCGGCCGTACAGTCAGGACCAGGTTCCACCCAAGCACCTGCGCGTCGCGCAGGGGGCGAAGCGGCCCATCCTCCCTCACGTCGCGGACCAAGTTCGAGTGGCCCGGCGAAACCCAATGCAAAAGGTCGAAATCGGAATGGCTGAGCCCACGGAATCCCGCGTCCTGGAGTTATCCCGCAGTGAATGGACCAGCATAGTTCAGCGTTACGCCGGCGCTCATGTAGGACGAGCGTTGTGGCAAGTCGCGAACACAATCGTGCCGCTCTTTTTCACAATGTGGGTGATGTATATGCTGTTGGACAAAGCGCCGTGGGCCTCGGCATTGCTTGTCATTCCGGCAGCGGGATTTCTGGTTCGCACATTCATCATTATGCACGACTGCGCTCATGCATCATTCCTGCCCTGGTCGAAAGTCAACGACGCTCTTGGCTTCGTCACCGGGGTTTTGACGGTGACACCGTTTACGCAGTGGCGTCGTGATCACGCGTTGCATCATGCGTCGTCGGGCGATCTTGATCGCCGCGGGCATGGCGACGTACCGACGATTACGAAAAAGGAATATCTGGCGCGCGGAAAATGGGGTCGTCTGCAGTATCGCCTCATTCGTCATCCCCTTTCACTGATGATTGTAGGACCCGTGCATTTGATGGTCAATCAACGTTTTCGCGGGCGCAGCAAGGCAACGAAAACAAAGCAGTTGTACAGCGTCTGGAATACAAATCTCGCCATCGCCGCCGTTATTGCCATCACGTGGTATTTCTGGGGGGCGAAAGCGTTCTTCCTTGTGTACTTGCCGTCGATGTACGTCGCGGCCGCAATTGGAATTTGGTTGTTCTATGTGCAGCATCAATTTGAAGATGCCTATTGGGAAGAGCACGAAGAGTGGGATTACGCTACGGCCGCAATTACCGGCAGTTCATATTTGCGCCTGAATCCATTCTTGCGCTGGTTTACGGGCAGCATTGGCCTGCATCATGTGCATCATCTTGGTCCCAAAATTCCGAACTATCGCCTGCAGCGCGCGCATGACGAAAACAGAATTTTCGAAAAGGCACCAGTGATGACGTTTGGCATGGGCTTTCGCGCGCTGCGTCTTGCATTGTACGACGAAGAGGCGCGCCGCTTGATACGATTCAAGGATGTTCCGGTCAGTGAACGGAAAAATCTCGCAGCGTAATTCTGTCGTGTAATGCGCTAGCGTTTTCTGGTTAAAATCGTGCCCCTGCAATTTGCCGACCCGCAATTGCAGGGGTAAATTTTTTTCAGCCTGACCGTATGTCGTTCTTTCAATTGATACGCATAGTCGTACGCGAGTTCTTCGCCAACTTCGATGTCGCGCAGCGCTTCAATCCAGATGCGCCCTCCATCAATGACTGCGTCGCAATTCGGGTCGCACGAATGGTTAATCCAGCGTGCTTCGTTGCCATCGACCGCTGCGTCAACCACGACGTCATCGTCAATCGCGAAGAGCATGGTGTGATGCACCTGGCCCGGTGCATCGGGATAGCGCGCGTCCGCTTGGGCAGGAGTGAGACGTTCGCCGGCGTACTCGATCATGCGCATGCCCGCCGGAATGGGATAACGAGCAAATGCGCCCAGCCCCTGCATGGGAGACTCTCGAATCTCAAACGGCAGAATTTTGGGAACCATTCGGTGTTTCTATGGTCTATCGGAAGCTCGAAAATAAAACTCGGAGGGTGAATATACGCGTCAGGTGATTAGCTTCAGGAAAAGGAGTAATTCATGGCAACAACACTACCCGCGGCGCGCGAAGCATTCATTACGGCAATGAATCGCGACACCGGCGGAAGCGATCGGCCCCGCTATATGGCCGTACTGGACGCCCTGATCGATTGGAGTCTCGCGCGTCCTGAGCAACTTTCTTTCCGTTCGGACGAATCGGCTCGAGGCGTTTTAAGCTTCCTGCGCGTGGGTTCGAACGTTGTGTTCTGGAGCGTGCGCCCAATGCGGAGCGATTGTCCGCAAATTGAACTGTTGCCGCGCGCAACCAGCATTCTCACCGACGAACATCGCGGTGAAGCTCGTGATGCGCTCAATGCGCTTTCACGCGAAGTACTCGAAGGTGATGACAAGCTCC
>JBDUAX010000703.1:0-1603 GCA_040004455.1 Gemmatimonadaceae bacterium | reverse complement strand
ACGACGGCCCCCGAACGAATCGGTCGTGAACGACGAAGCAGTGCTTCAATCCGTGCCAGAAATTCAAGCACGCCAAATGGTTTCGTCATGTAGTCATCGGCACCCAGCTTCAACCCGCGAACCTTGTCTTCCTCCTGGCCGCGTGCAGTGAGGATGAGCACGGGTGTGCGATCACCGCGCTCGCGCATTTCGCGCAACATTCGCAAACCATTCATTCCGGGCAACATCAAATCGAGCACAACTAGATCAAAACGGCGCTGCTCAAGTGCTACCAGCGCCAGCGACCCATCGTTCGCGAGTTCAACGCCGTACCCATCAATTTCAAGATTATTGCGGATGCCGAGTGCGAGATCGGCATCGTCTTCGACAATGAGAATCATGCATCGCGCCTGGCTAATGGCACCGGCCCCTTCATTGGCAAGTGCACGTGAAATCGCGCACCGCGCGGAACATTGCGGTCGACGAAACAGCTACCACCGTGCAGCAACACTAAATCGCGCACGGTCGCCAAACCAATTCCAGTCCCCGTTGTACCGGCCGCGCGAGCCGCATCACCACGCCAGAATTTTTTCCATATGCGCTCTCGATCAGCCAGGTCAACACCCGGTCCTTCATCATCAATTGTCAAACGCGCAAAATCCGCAGCGTTTTCGAGACGTACAACGACACGGGAATTACCACCGCCGTATTTCGTGGCGTTATCAAGCAAGTTGAGAACGATTTGTCGCCAGGCCCCAGCATCGACGTTGGCCGATACCACTGAGGGCGCATCAACAACAACCGTGACGTCGGCTTTCAATGCCAGTGGAAGAAACTCGGACACAATTTCACGCGTGAGCGCTGCGAGATTCAACGCCTCGGTCGCAATTTGCAATGTGCCTCGTTCCGCACGCGAAAAATGCAGTAAATTCTCAACGAGATGCTCGAGGCGCCGCGCTTCGCGTTCAATCACAATGAGTGCATGGTTGCGCTCACTGTCCGAACGCACACGCTCCAGTCGCAATGTTTCGGCGAACAAGCGAATTTGCGCGAGCGGTGTTCGCAGTTCATGCGACGTTCCCGCAACAAAATCCTCGCGCAACCGTGCGAGTTTCTCTCGCTGATGCAATTGCACCAGTGCGATCACAAGTAACAGCAAACTCAGTACAACAATACCAATCAAAAATGGAAGTCTGGAACCCGGCAAACCTCCAATTACCAGATCTGGCGCCAGTGCTTCAGACAATCCGACAGCAACCGTCATATCACCGAACGCTGTTCCCACCGCGTGCTTGGAATGAAACTGCGCGGACTTCGCGGCCCCACGGTGCGCCAGCCGCACACCGGCCAGTGCAACTTCAACGACCAGTCCTGAGTCAATCGATTTGCCGTGAGTTATCGCCGCTGGAATAACGGCATCGTTGTCGACAATGCGCTGAAGCGTCGCGTTCAAACCAGTTAGTGGTATAGCGAAAAATCCCGTAGCAACGTCCTTCTGCAGTCGATTAAAGACAATCAAAGTGTCGTGAACAACAATCGTTCCGAAGTACGCAGACTCCGGCAACTTAACCGCGGCCGCATGTACATCCTGACCAATGTCTGACGGTGGCGAAACCGTCGAATC
>JBDUAX010000702.1:0-1605 GCA_040004455.1 Gemmatimonadaceae bacterium | reverse complement strand
ACTTCCGGTAAGCGAGTATCGTGCGCGACAGAAGGAAGCGAAGTAGGCGTTGGGCAGCCGTGTCCGAGAATTACAAAGTGTCCGCGTTCTTCAGTTACTTCATTCGAGCCGCCAGCGGACGTGAGATGTTTGCGATTGACGGCGTGAAATTGCCGAGTAACGCGTCGAAGCACCGGAGCGGCACGCGTGCCGTTTTTGAGCGCCAAGCGACGAAACTGGAAGCCGCTGCGCGCTTGCGACGATCGATGCCGCGCATCAAATCACCATCAAATCATCATCGATGCTCAAGCACACGGGACGGGATCGGAAACGGAACTGTTGATGCCCGTTGTGACCGCGATCCAACCGCAGTTGCGGGCACACACGGTGCTCACCGCCGACGCGGGATACCATACGAACCTGCGACAACTCGCGCAACAGCACATTCCCGCGTTGATTGCGGATCATCAGATGCGTCGACGCGACGCACGATTCGCGACGCAAGCACGCCACCAAGTCGCGTCGCATCCGTTGCACAACAAAACGCGCGATTCGCGCGCGGGGCGCGGGTTTACGCCCGACCAATTTGTGTATGGTCCGGTCGCGCGTACGGGTACCTGTCCGGCGGGAAAATCGCTGTATCCCAAAGGACAAACGCGCGTGGTGCACGGGTACATCACCGAACAATTTCGCGGCACGAAACGTGATTGCGCTCCATGCACACTCCGCGCGCGATGTTTGCGCACGCCTGACACCACGCTCGTGCGCAATGTGGCATTCGGGCGCGGACGCATTGACGTGACGGTATCACACACCGAGCAGATGCGACAGCGCATCGATAGCGTCGCGGGTCGTGCGCAGTATGCGCAACGGTTTGCAACCGTCGAACCGGTGTTCGGCAATCTGCGGTACAACAAAAGGCTCGACAATGGAAGCTCTTTTGTTTGGTGCGCAACATTGAAAAACTCGCCAAATTGAAATTCGCGGCGTAGTACGACGAAAACGCACAACCACATCTCCCCACGGCGCGCGCAGACGGCATTCAAAGCGACAATTTTCGCATGTACATTTTGCGCGCCAGGAATACGACGCTGGTTGTCCATATAGACGAAGACCGATCCGCCCGCACTCTTTGACGTCTTGGAACAGATGATCGCCGTCGAACGACGGCGTCCAATCGAGTATGGCCCAGCACAGAATATTGTGGCAGATTAGGCTCGCGCGTGTCTCACGAACTGGGGAGCACTGCAATCGAAGTCACTGGTCATCGGTCTGATCTCGGTCGCTGGCGTACTGCACAGCGGCATGCCGAACCGCGCCTCCGCGATTACGTCCTTGGCTACTTCGCGAGTGACAGCTTCTTGCCCAGGCCGTTGCATGAGCGGCACCTCCCCGTGCATGAAGTCGCGATCGTTCTGAACTTCGCGGCTCCTCATCGAATCGTCGACTCATCGGACACCAGACGCACAATCGAGCTGAGAAGCGCGTGGATCGTTGCTCCGCAGCATCGCCATCAGCTCCGAGAGGCCTTCGGAGCTCGGGATTTCATGGTGATTCGCTTCACGCCAATTGGCGCACAGATGCTGCTGGGCGTGCCCATGGACCTGCTGACGGATCGAACGCTTG
>JBDUAX010000701.1:0-1605 GCA_040004455.1 Gemmatimonadaceae bacterium | reverse complement strand
CGCATGGCGGCAATCATCTCCACCATTTCCTGAACGATTTCCACGTTGCTCCCTTCCAATGAACCCTGCACGGTTTTGCCCATGCCTTCTTCATCGGGAAATCCCACAACCGGCTGACCCGATGCCGGGGTCGCACCGAACAAATTCTGTCCCATCGTCAACAATCCCGACGGATTCGCAAAGCGCGCAAGTTCAATACGACCAACTTCCGTTGGCTCAGTGTCCGTGCCCTTCAAAATTGACACGACACCCGAAGTTGAAATTGTCAGTTGCTTCGCATCCGCTGGAACGCGAATGGGTGGAACGAGACCATATCCGTCACTCGTTACCACTTCCCCCTGATCGGAAATGCCAAAGCTTCCGTCGCGCGTGTAGGCGGTGTCGCCGTTACGCAATTGCACCTGGAACATCCCATCGCCCTCAATCGCCATATCCAAATCGCGATTCGTTACTTCCAGCGTTCCCTGGTCATGCACGCGTTGTACGGCGGACAAGCGCGTACCGCGACCGACTTGAATCGCGGGAGCAATGTTCGTGTCCTGGCTGCCAAGTACCGATTGGCCTTGCACAGTTTGGTACAGCAAATCTTCAAAGTGCGCACGACTGCGTTTGAAGCCAGTGGTGTTGACGTTGGCCAGGTTGTTGGCGATGACCTCTGTGCGGGTCTGCTGCGCCATCATACCAGTTGCGGAAGCGCGAAGGGCCGGATCCATAGTTGTCTATATCCTTTTATTAAACGGGCTTGGCGAGATCGTTAACGGCGATGCCGCGCGTGGAGTCGAGTGTGGCAATGCTTTTCTGCGCAGCACTGTAGCGCTGCATCACTTCAATCATCTCCGACATCGCGGACATGGTGTTCACGTTGCTCTCTTCAATAAATCCCTGATGAATTTTGCGCTCCGTTGTTGCAACGGATTTGCGTGAAGCATCAGGCACGAACATCGTGCCCCCTTCGTGTACGAGTTGCACCTTCGGATCAACCGTTTCCAAACGCAGTTGCGCGACGGGCTTCGCGTTCACGGTTACCAGGCCCGCGTTGTCGATATTCACGGTGCCGGGGGGAACAGTGATCACGCCATCGTCACCCAAAACCTGATTGCCGGCGGAGTCCACCAATTCGCGATTGGCATTGAGCTCCAGGCTTCCGCCCCGCACGAATCGCTCGCCGGCTTTCGTGTTTACGACCATGAAGCCGCTCCCCTCAACCGCGACATCGAGCGCGTTATGCGTTTCCGTGAGTGAGCCTTGCTTCATGTCGACGGAGGTGTCAGCGGCCGCGATCGCGTCGCCAATCAGCCGCGAAAACACCGTTTCGGCCTTGAAGCCGCGGGTGTTGGCGTTTGCCAGGTTGTTCGCCAGCACCTGCTGTCGGCGCTCCAGCATCTGGAGGGCCGCGGCGGCGCTGGTCATGCCATTCGTGTGGATAGGTTGAGGCATCGATATGCGGGGTCTTGGGTTTGGTTCTCGACATCCATAAAACGCAACGGTCGGGCCAAATGGCCCGACCGTTGTGATACTCATTTAACTTCTTGTCTTACAACACTTTACAGCTTACCATCCCACAGCCTTCGCCCCCCGACTAAGACTGCGAGATCGGCAATTCAT
>JBDUAX010000322.1:0-5338 GCA_040004455.1 Gemmatimonadaceae bacterium | reverse complement strand
ATTCTCATTGTGATGATTCGCCAGGCCATTCGCACGCTGCATCTCGACCAGAATTACGAATGGATCATCATTGGTGGCGCGATGATCATTGCAGTTGTGCTCGATCAAGGTGGCACCAAACTTCTCAACTCATTTCGGGAGCGGTAATGCGTTCAGGCTTAATCCCAACGAACATACGCGTTCCGTCTACTTACCCGTTCTCGATATATTCATCGGCGCGTTCCCCATTTTCACCAACGTCAATGCATTCAAACTCAATTCAGATGACCACTCGAGCAATCATCCGCAGCGTAGCATTCGCAATGATCGCGCTGACGACTCTTAACGCATGCAACAAAGCTGACAAACCGGCCGATACTGCCGAAGGCGCCAATCCCGCCGGTGGCAAAACGTTTACCATCGCAATGATTGCGAAGAGCTCAACGAACCCGGTGTTTCTCGCAGGTCGCAAAGGCGCGGAAGTGGCTGCCGAATCGTTGTCGAAGGCGCATGGTGTGACGGTGAAAATTGACTGGCTCACACCCCCCAACGAAGACGGAACGGTCCAAGCACAGAGGATTTCGCAAGCAGTAAATGGCGGCGCTAACGCAATTCTGTTTTCAGCAAGCGATCCTGGCAAAGTACTCGGCGCAATCAATGAAGCAGTTGATCGCGGCGTGCCCGTCATGACGTTCGATTCCGATGTGCCAGATTCCAAGCGCTTCTCATTCTACGGCGGTGACGACGTGGCAATGGGCAAGCAGGTCATGGACGAACTGGCGAAGCAAATGGGTGGCAAAGGAAAAGTTGCGATCATCGCCGGCAATCAGAATGCGCCGAATTTACAGAAACGCGTGCAAGGCGCGCGCGAAGCAGCGAAAGCGTATCCTGGCATCAAGATCGTCGATGCGTTCTACCACGCAGAGACTCCGCAGGATGCCGCCGCCGCAGTTGCGGGCGTCATGAATGCGAATCCGGATGTGTCAGGACTTGCAATGATTGGTGGTTGGGCGTTGTTCACGCGCACGTTGCTGACCGACCTCGATCCGAAAAAAGTGAAGATCGTTTCAGTGGATGCGTTGCCTGCCGAACTTGCGTACGTGGAGAAAGGGCTCGCGCCTGTGTTGTTTGCGCAACCCGTTTACATGTGGGGCTACGTATCGGTGAATACCATTTTCGACAAAGTGTATCTCAAGAAAGACGTGCCGGCCCACGTACAGATGGATCTCATCAAGGTGTCGAAAGACAACCTTGGCGAATGGGCGCGTCAACTGGTTAGGTGGGGTTTCACCGATGTTGATTCCGCGTACATCAAGCTCGCAAAGTAGCAGCACGTTTCAGATTGCATGACACAACCTGCCATTCGTTTTGCCGGAATTACCAAACGATTTGTTGGCATCACTGCGTTGTCCAACGTTTCGTTTGATATTGCGGCGGGTTCGTGTCACGCTATTTGCGGCGAGAACGGCGCAGGAAAAAGTACGCTCGGCAAATTGTTGGCTGGAATTATTCAGCCCGACGATGGCACGATAGAATTGCACGGAACGCGAGTGCGATTTGCTTCGCCGCGCGATGCACTGTCGGCCGGCATGGCGATGGTGCATCAGGAGCTCGCCTTCTGCGACAACCTTACGGTCGGCGAGAATTTGTGTCTTGGCGTGTTGCCGCGACGCTTTGGTTTTGTTGATGAAGTTGAATTGCATCGCCGCGCGGTTGAGCTGCTGAGCGCCGTTGGCGCGAATATGGATCCCGATCGCAACATGCGCAGTTTGAGCGTTGCCGAGCAGCAACTCGTTCAGATTACCGCTGCAGTTGGTGAAGGTGCGAACGTCATTGTGTTTGATGAGCCAAGCAGTAGCCTTGGTGAGACCGAAGCACAAGCGCTGTACAAATTGATTGCGTCGCTCAAGACGCGCGGCGTGACCATTTTGTATGTGTCGCATCGCATGCCAGAAATTTTCATGTTGTGCGACGCAATTACAGTGTTGCGGGATGGGCAGCACGTAATCACGTGCGCAACGAAGGACATTGACGAAGCGACTCTCGTGCAGTACATGATTGGAAGAAAACTCGCGCAGCAATATCCAGTTCATTTCGGAATGGAGTGCGGCGCAGAGCAATTGCGCGTTGAGAATTTGTCATCGCCCGGAAAATTCAGCGGCGTGTCGTTCAGTGTGCACGCCGGAGAGGTAGTGGGTCTTGCAGGGTTAGTCGGTGCCGGCCGTTCAGAAATTGCTCAGGCGTTGTTTGGCCTCGACCCGCGGACGACTGGCGACATCTACGTTCGCGGAAAGCGTGTCGAAATTCGCTCGGCACGTGATGCGATGAGTCACGGTATTGGTTTCGTTCCAGAGGATCGCAAACAACAGGGCCTCGTGTTGGGTATGCGAGCACGCGAGAACGCGACCCTGCCCATTATCGAGCGTTACGCGAAACTTGGTATTATTGATGTGACGGAAGAACTATCCGTCGCGCAACACGAATTCGCGCGACTGCAAATGCGTGCGACGCCAGAAGTCGTTACGAGCACGCTGTCCGGGGGCAATCAACAGAAAATTGTGCTGTCCAAGTGGCTCGCGGCCAACGGAAACATTCTCATTCTGGATGAACCCACGCGCGGCGTTGATGTTGGCACAAAATCCGAACTGCACGCGCTGATTGGTCAACGCGCTGCAGAGGGCGCCGCAGTTTTGGTGATATCCAGCGAACTTCCGGAATTGCTCAACGTGTCATCACGAATCATTGTACTCCGCTCGGGGAAAATTCGGGGTGAAGTATCACAGAAGCAAGCCACGCAGGAAGGGCTCCTGCGCATGATGGCGGGGTTATAAAATGAATGCCACCAACGTATCCCTTACCGCTCCGCGCGCGCGAAGTACCCGGAATGATATGGACCGCCGCAAGAGGTTGGTCCAGCGATAACGTACCGCGCCTCGGTGCATCGCTCGCCTATTACACGCTCTTTTCGATGGCGCCGGTGCTTGTGATTGCCATTGCAATTGCCGGCCTTGTGTTTGGAGCCGAGGCGGTACGCGGAGAAATCGTCGGACAAATTCAGGGAATAGTTGGAACCGACGCGGCGCACGCAGTGCAGGGATTGCTGGAAGGCGCGAGCAAACGCGGCAACGGGATCATTGCGATTGTGATTGGGTCAATAACGTTCATTCTCGCCGCCACCGGCGTGTTTCTTGAACTGCAGTTTGCACTGAACACGATCTTTCAGGTAAAGCCAAAACCCGACGGCGATATTTCGGCGATGGTCCGGATGCGTTTGCGCTCATTCGGACTGGTGTTATCGCTTGGATTCATATTGCTGGTTTCGCTTGCGGTAAGCTCAGTTCTATCGGCGTTGTCCGGATGGCTGGGAAACGGAAGCGCTGCGGCGACGGTTTGGCAAATCGTGAACGTTGTCGTGTCGTTTGGTGTGATCACGCTGTTGTTCGCGCTGATCTACCGCTTTCTGCCCGACGTGAAATTGTTGTGGCGCGATGTCTGGATTGGATCGCTCATGACAGCGCTGATGTTTACTATTGGAAAACAATTGCTCGCGATGTACCTCGGCCGAACCAGCACGACTTCGAGTTACGGCGCGGCGGGTTCAGTCATTGTGTTGCTGCTCTGGGTCTACTATTCCGCACAGATCATTCTGTTTGGCGCCGAGTTGACTCGGGTGTACACCGAGCGCGTACACGGTAAACTGGAGACTGAGATATTCGCGGAAAAGAATCCGGCGGCGCACCCATCGAATGCGAGCTGAGTCGACCTTGATGAACTGGCGCGACCAGCTCGGCGTGGCCTTCGTAGTGCTGCTGTTCGCGACCGGACAATGGCGGCGATCATCAGTCCGATCTTGCGCAACCTGCTCGACCGCGCCTCCCCCGTGGCGGAGTTCTCCCGCGACGACATCTCACCATTCTTTTGGGTCAACGGCCGGATGCCCACCACTACGACGGCCTCTCGATTGCGGATGCTCAGCACCCTCAAACGTTGCTGGCCTGGGATATGAACGGCCAGCCGCTTGGGCAGCTCCACGGTGCGCCACTAAGACTGCGCGTCGAGAACCAGCTCGGGTTCAAGATGGTGAAGTGGATCGAGGCGATCGAGTTTGTCGAGGACGTCAAGTCAATCCAGAACCCACACCACCATCGTCGAGACCTATTGTGCGGCGCGTCAGTTCATCGACCAAAGTCACGCTCCTCTTGACAGTCTGAAGAAGTCCGGATAGGGTTCCTTCAGACCATCTTAAGGAACGCCGCGTGACGGACAGCCACAACGAAGATCGCTCCGAACTGCTGCAGGGCACTCTCGAAATGCTAATTCTCAAAATGCTCGCGCACGAGCCGATGCACGGCTGGGGAATGAGCCAGCGCATTCAGCAGGTGTCGCGCGAAGTCATTCTCGTGTCGCAAGGCACGCTCTACCCGGCGCTGCAGCGCATGAAGCGACGGGGATTGATCAAGTCATCGTGGCAAATCACGGAAAACAATCGGCGTGCGCGCTATTACGAACTGACTGCGGCGGGTCGCAAGCAGCTTGTGGTGGAGCAAGCCAGTTGGGAACGCGCATTCACCGCGGTCAACTGGATTATGCAAATGCCGATTGCGGGCGGTGCCGCATGAACATTCAAGTCGTCACGCAAAATTCGACGAAGGACTGTGAATCATGAGCGCGTACAGCGACATCGTCGAACGCCTTCGCACACTGATCTTTCGCCGCCGCGAGGAGCGCGAGCTCGCAGAAGAACTGCGTTTTCATGTGAACATGGAAACTGAACACAACGAAAAGCGTGGGTTGAGTGCGACCGAAGCCCACCGGCAAAGCATGCTCGCACTGGGCGGCATTGAACAAACGAAAGAGGACGTTCGCGATGCACGCGGCACGCGAGTGTTTGAAGAAAGCGTCAGCGATTTTGTGCGCGCGTTGCGTGGGCTACGAAAGAGCCCGGGCTTTGCGACAATTGCCATTCTCACGCTCGCCATTGGAATTGGCGGCACAACGGCCGTATACAGTGCAGTTGACGCAGTATTGCTCAAGCCGCTGCCCTATCAAGAGCCCGGACAACTCGTACGGCTCTATCAGTATCCAGTCAAAAACAGGATCAAGCAGTTTGTGACGCCTGTTCATTTTCTCGATTATCGTGAGCAGCTTCCGTCGATGGAAGCAGTGACGGCCATCGATGATTATCGCGCTGGTAGCGCCGACATTGGCGGTGTTGATCACCCCGAGCGCATCCGTCTATTGGCGACGAGCTCCGATTACGCGAAGGTATTGCGTGTTCATCCGATAATTGGTCGTTACATCGAAAACGCGGAGGAAGAATCCGCACCGGTTGTTGTGCTGAGTTACGACTTGTGGCAGC
>JBDUAX010000321.1:0-5359 GCA_040004455.1 Gemmatimonadaceae bacterium | reverse complement strand
ACGCGGATAAACAGCAGACGCGGATTGCTCCGTGCCCGTTTGTAGCGACGTCGCGATTGGCGGCGGCCCGAATTGCACCTGCAGAACGCGGGTCACACGGATTGCTCCCGGCGTTCGACTGGCATTTCTTCGACAGCACCGAACTGCTTTTTATTAATAAAAGCAAGCTTGCCCGCGTCTGAAGGCACTCGCAATTCGCTGAGATCAAATCCGCGTGATCCGTAAGATCCGCGTTTCATTATTGCTGTTATTGCTTTCGAATAATTAAGACGTCGACACAATCGCACTCCGAGCAATCCGCGTCTGCTGTTAATCCGCGTTTCGCCGTTGCAATGGCCGAGAACGCAAAACGGCCCCCGGCATGGCTTGCTGGGGGCCGCCTGCAAACGTGCATCCGCTCCGCTAGGGTTTCTTGGCGTCGGGATTAATCGTTACGCCCCGCTTCTTGAGCTCATCAACGATGATCTGTGCATTCGCATTTCCAGCGTTCGCAAGACGCTGTGTCGACGCAGCCAGAGCATCAAGCGCCACACGAACCTTCGCAGCTGCAGCCACCTGCGTTTCCTGGTTAGCCTTGATGCCTGCAAGCTGCGTGCGCTCACCGGCCAGCTGATACGTCTGAAATGCAAACCATCCGGTAATCGCAATGGTCAGCAGCAAGAGCGGCAAGAAATATGAGTATTCGCCTCTCATTGATGGTGACGGCGAGTGTGAATGGTTGGGAGTCGGTCGAATGAAACGTTCGGATGTCAGCAGTTTGTCTTCGGCGGCGTCGGCCATAATGCGCTCCCTTTAGCGTTTGCCCGGAGCAGGCTTCGCTCCGGAAGGTGATGACGCATTCTTCGTCACGGTAATTCCGTTCTCGGCGAGCATGTCGAACACCTGCTTGTCATCACTCTTGATGGCGAGGTCTGCAAGCGCCTTCGCGATTTCCGTTTGCAAACCCTGCAACTGCACACTCTGCTGCACTTCCGCCTGACGCGCGTTGACTTCGTATTGCGAACTCTTGTTGGCAGCGAACAACGATGCGTTCGCAACAAACAACAACACGGCGGCCGAACTGAGTCCTGTTAGCGTGTAAAACTGCGGTCGTGTCAACATGTTCAATTGTGATTCGAGGAAGTTGCGAAAGAACCTGTGATCGACGTGCTTAGCGACTGCGCTTGCCGGCGCGTTTGCGCGCGTAAACAATCGCGGCCAAACCAGCTGCGAGCAACGCCATCGAACTCGGCTCCGGCACTGTGGAGCTCGGCGGATTGGTCGGCACCGATGTGATGTTGCCGGTCAACGTTAGGGAGAGATCGCCGAGTGCGCCGTTGTATCCGCTGGCGTTGCTGCCAGCCGAATGCAGCGTGAGGATTCGCGTGAATTGTCCCAGCGTGCCCGTGTTCAGCGAAACGCCCAGCCCTGAGAAGATCGAACCGGCGCCAATGTTGCTGAAGGCGTTGAAGCCGCTCAGTCCGAACGCTGCGCCTGTGCCAAGTGCGAAGTCTCCACCCAACACGTCGGCTGGTCCGTTGACGTTGTTCTGAATGCCAAGCGCCGCCAGAATTCCGGCCGTGCCTTGTTGGACGTCGCCGAAGTCGAGTTTGTAACCACCGGCAACTGAACTGAAAAGTCCAAAGCCGCTCGACTTGAGAATATTTGCAACCGCGTAGTTGTTGACGGTTCCGCTCAAAGCCACTGAGGTGGCGCCGAGATCGAGATCAGTAAGGTCGGCGTCATGACTGGCGAGATTCACATTTGCCTGGCTGCTGAACGTTCCAGCTGTCGTTGTGTTCAACGCAACCTTGAGCGCAGTGCTGTTTGTTGCGCCAGCCAGTACACCCGTGCCAAGGTTACCGCTGACTGACAAAGCGCTGTTGCCGCCAGTGATGTTGCCGGTCAGCACATCGTTCAACGCGGTCACTGCAGCGGCATTCTTCACCGATACGTTGAGCGGGCTCACGACATCGCCAACGTGCACCGTGCCGAAGTTGACCGTGAGCGGATTTACCTGCGCGATCGCGGCGGTGTAAACATTGCCACTGACCGCAACGGTTCCTTGCGTGAGGGCAAAATCGCTGGCGCCAGTCGTACCGGCACCACTCGACGTGAGATTCACTTTCGCCGATCCGCTGAACGAGCCGGCCGTGGTAGTGTTGAGCCCAACTTTGAGAGAACTGTTGTTGCTGCCTGCTGCCGCGAGACCGGTGATGCTGCCAGTCGTTGTGAAACCGGCCGGTGCTGCGCCCGCGAATGCAGCGTCAAGACGTTCAGTGTAGATGTCGGGAGAAGCGTTCGTGACCGTGATGTTTGCAGATTTCGTATCGCCAACGCGACCCGCAAGCGTTACGGGCGAACCAGTCAGAATTGGATTGGCCAGGCGGTACACTGCACCGTTCACCGCAACATCCTGTGGAGCCAACGCCATCTGACAATTCGGTGCGCAGTTGCCGATGTTGCTCGCGTCGGAAACCAGGCCGAGTGTCGCAGTACCATTCTTGAGACCGGCGGTCGTCGTGTTTAAGCCGACCTGCAAGTTGCTGTTGTTGGTGGAACCCGCGAGCAGCAAATTGAATGAACCCGTTCCGGTAATTGCCCCGTTGCCAGCGATTGTTGCGTTGAGTGCAGCTTGCGGTGCCGTCGTTGTCTGATTCGTAACGCTCACGAAGCCAGTTGGTGACGCCGCGCCAATGCGAACATTGCCAAGGTTGATTGGCGAGTTGTTGATGATTGGGCTCGCTGCGTTGACGACGTTGGCCGAAGCCGTAATCTCGCCACTCACTCCGAAGTCGGCGCCACCAACATCAAGTGTGCCGAGTCCGTTCGAAACTCCAGCGACTGCACCGGCGCTCGTGTAGTTCACGCGAATGCTGCCATTCACTGATCCAGCAGCGGAGGTGTTCACGCTCACCGTCATGCCACTGGTGTTGGTTGCGCCAGCCAACAAGCCGTTAATTGCTCCGCTACCTGAGAAGAGATTTGTACCAGTGCCAGTTTTGGCGCCGAATGCGGCATTCAAATCTTCAACAAACCCGGAAGTACCTGTTGCGCTATTCGTGACGCTCAGCGTTTTGCTGACGCTCTGGCCGACTTGCACAGTGCCGAAGTTGAGCGGCGTTGAATTGAGCGTTCCTTCCGCGGCCTGGAAAACATTTCCGTTAACCGTGACGTCTTGCGAACCGATTGCGAGATTCGTCAGTCCGCTTGTGCCGGTGCCGTTTGATACGTAATTGAGTTTCACCGTACCAGTTTTCGCCCCCGACGTTGCGGTGGAGAGCGTAACGCCCATTGCGCTGTTGTTCGTGCTACCGGCTGCAAGCAGACTCACTGCGCCAGCGTTGTTGCCCGCGGAGCCCGTGTTGGCGCCAAACGATGCATCGAGTTTTTCGCTGAATGCACCAGTGGCGGCCGTGTTCGCGACTGTCAGGTTGCCAGCGAGTGTTCCGTTAACGCGCGTGTTGCCGAGACTGATCGGAGCGGGCGTCGCCGATCCAACTGCAACGTTGTAGGCAGCCGCGTTGGCCGCGAGAGCGATGTTGAGTTTCTGATCGCCAAGGTTGTCGTAAACGCTGCGCAGATTAATTGCCTGGCCATTCATTGGCGCCAGCACACCTGCAGCTGATGCGTTGAATGTGACCGCCCTATCGCCGGAGTTCGTGGCGACTGCGACCGGTCCATACAACCCAGCCGCGATACCAGCGCCACCAAGACGCGCGTCGGAGATGTTGCCACCGTTCACACTCGTTTGCACTGCACCGCGCAAATCGGCACCAGCCGTGCCGGTGTTGGCGATCTGGTAGTTATAGGTGCTGGTGCCGACGCGCACGTTGCCGATGGTCAACGTCGCGTTGTTGGTCGCACCGTTCGTGACGCCTGTGCCGGTGATTGCTTGTGCGGTATTGCCGCCAGCGTTGATTTGACCGGTTCCGTTAACTCCAGCGCGCTTCACAAATGTGTTGCCCGAACCCGCGCTGGCATTCGTGTAGTCTTTGTTGATCGTGATGTTCTGATTCGCTGTGTTAAGCGCGGCGCCCGTGCTGCCGATGATCAGCTTGTCCTGTGTGTTCGCACCGCTTCCCGACATGTTCAAAATGCCGGCCGCATCAACCTGCAGAGTGCCAGTGCCTGACACAGGCAAGCCAAGTGTCAGCGTTCCACTCTGCGCGCGCAACGTTCCGTTGTTCACGACGTTGGCGAGCTGCCCGGTCGCAATGGTAATGAGCCCGCCACCATCGGAATTAATGGTGCCGTTGTTAATGAGATGCGAGCCGTTGGTTCCAACAAAAACCTGGTTACCAATGGTGCCGTTTACGCCGTGCACCAGCACATTCGGTCCGATAGTGAGTGTCGCCCCCGACTGATCGATGGCCAGGCGATTGGATGCACCGGTGTTGCCAAACACAATCGCACCAGTTCCGCCCAGTGTCTGATCGCCCTGAAACGCCAGGACGCTGTTGTTGTTGATGTCGATGGTGCTGCCCGCTTGCATGGTCAGGCCAATTGCGCCGGCAACGCGCTCAGTCCCGGTTGCAGTGGCGAGATCGAGCTTACCGTTCAGCGTGACGTCATTCAGGAAATTGGCCTGGTTATTCGTTGCAACATACCGGCCACCAGTTGTCGTCGTGATTGTGCCACCGGAAACCGTAACGCCGTTTTGCAACACAACGCCATTGTTGCTGGCCGCCATTACGCCATTCGCAGTGTTGTTTACAGTTGTGACAATGTTGAGCGTGCCGCCGTTTTTCGCAGCCAGCGTGCCGTTGTTGCTGAAGAGCGCCTGCGCCAGTGTAACGGTGCCACCATTTACGTCGGCGGCAATGAGGCCGTTGTTCAGAAGAGTAGTGTTGTTGCTGCCGACGAAGTTCTGCGCGCCAACTGTTCCGTTCTCGCCGTGAATCGTCACTCCGGAGCCAACCGTCAGCACACTGTTGCTCCCATCAAGCGCAACGCGATTGCTCCCGCCGGTGCTGCCAAGAACAATCGATCCGGTTCCGCTCAGCGTTTGAGTTCCCTGCAACGCGAAGACGCTGTTTTGATTGATGTTGACAGTGCCATTCAGTACCAGCCCGTTGATGGCGCGATCGGTGCCGGTGGCCGTGGCCAGATCAAGATTTCCGTTCAGCGTAACGCCATCAAGAAAATTCGCCCCGTTATTGGTGGCGCGCAGCACACCCGTGCCACTGCTGTTGATGATGCCGGACATTCTGATACCGCTTTGCAACACCGTGCTGCCCGCGCCTGCAAAAATCTGTCCAGCTGAGGTGTTTGCGAGGTCACTGTTCAGCACGAGTGTTCCACCATTCAATGCTTCAAGCGTACCGTTGTTGGTGATCGTGGCTTGCGTGATGGTGATTGTTCCACCGGCGACGTCGGC